>DATNAI010000327.1:0-8216 GCA_035572875.1 Castellaniella sp.
TCCGGCGTGGCACCGACCGCCTGCGCCGCAGCCTGCACATGATGCGCCTTGGCCGCGCCATCGACGATGGGTCCCAACAGTCGCCCCGTCAGCACGCCATCGACGATTTCCAGCGTATTCGCATGCGCCTCATCCAGCATCAGTCCCCGCCGCAGGCGCTCCGTGAAGAACGTAAACCCCCCGGACACCAGCACCACCCGGATGCCGTGCTTCTGCGCCGTGTGGATCAGCGTCTCGGCACCCGGATTGAGCCTCAGGCGCTGGGCGAAGACCTGTTCCAGCGCGGACTGCGGCGCGCCCTTCAGCAACGCCACGCGCCGCCGCAGGCTCTCGGAAAAATTCTTTACCTCGCCGCGCATCGCGGCCTCGGTGATCGCAGCCACCTCGGCCTTGCGGCCCACGGCGGCGGCGATCTCGTCGATGCATTCGATATTGACCAACGTGGAATCCATATCCATCGCCAACAGCTTGCAGTCGGCCAGGCGATGAATGGTCTCCAGCCACGCCGCATCGATGCGTGCAGCTTGCGCAAGCTCCATCACCTCGGCCCGCGTATCGGGCTCCACGTTGAGCAGCCGCACGGCGGTTGGCGTGAGTTCCTGCACGCCGCTGGCGCACCCAACGGCGGCGAGCCGCTCGATGTCGTCGCGCACCAAGCGCGGTGCCTGCAGGATGACGTGGGCCACGCGGTGTTCTCCAGCTAGTGGTGGCGCCTGGCTTTGAGCATGTAGCGCCAGACGAAGCCAGGATAGGCCAGCACCAGGAACAGCGCCAGCGTCACCGCATAGAATTCCCAGCCCTGGGTGAACGCATTGCCCAGATTGAGCTCCAGAGCGTTGCCCAGGGTCCCGACCAATACGTAGCTCACCAGAACTTCGAGGAAGCGATCAATGAAGGGCTTGACGGGCGCGGCCGGCCGACGACCGGCAAGCGGCGCCGGTTGCGCCGTCGGTTCGGCAGACTGCGGTTGAGCCGCGACCGTTGGCGCATCAGAAGATCCCGTGCCGGAAGCTCCCACCCGACCCGGCAATCCCGGCCAGTACAGCCAGGCAGCCATGACGGCTACGCTGACCAGCAATTTGACGAGGAACAGTCCGGCTGCCCCGCCACCGCCCGCAAAGGCGCCGCCAACCAGCGCGAGCGTCCCATAGGACCAGAGGGCTACACCCGCCAGAAAGACCAGACAGCGCAACCAGCGCAAGCCCGGGCCGGTCCCGCTCGGACCCGCCCACCCCCAGGCCGCCAGCGGCCGGTCAAGGGCGAACGGAAGATTCGCCATCACCAGCGCACTGAAGATGACCAGCCACACTGCCACCGACAGGGTCATGATGCGTCTCGCTCAGCCGCCGTTGAAATCAGAACACCAGCGACTGCGTGATCACGCGTTCGCACAGCGCAATCAAACCGCCGGGCAAAATGCCCAAGCCAATGATCAGCAGACCGTTGATCGACATGACGCCGCGCGTGGCAAAGGTCCCGGTGCTGAGCACCATGCCGTCCTCGGGCTCGTCGAAATACGCCATCTTGATCACCCGCAGGTAGTAGAAGGCGCCGATCAGCGAGCACATCACGGCAAACACCGCCAGCCAGACATAACCGGCACTCACCACGGCCTGCAGCACGATGAGCTTGGCGTAGAAGCCCGACAGCGGCGGGATCCCGGTCAGCGAGAACATCGACAGCAGCAGGACGCCAGCCAGCAGCGGATTGCGGCGATTCAAGCCCTTCAGGTCCGAGATTTCCTCTGCCTCGAAACCCTGGCGCGACAGCAGCAGGATCAGGCCGAAGGTGGACAAGGTCGTGAGCACGTAGATCACGACGTAGAACAGCGATGCGCCATAGGCGGACGCATTGGCGCCGGCCTGGCCGCTGGCGACGCCCGACAGCAGCCCCAGGAATACATAGCCCATCTGCCCGATCGCCGAATACGCCAGCATGCGCTTGAAGTTGGTCTGCGCGATGGCGACGATATTGCCCAGCGCCAGCGACAGCACCGCCATGATGAGCAGCATGGGTTGCCAGTCCAGGGCAATGCCGTGCAGGCCCTCGATGAGCAGCCGCAGCGTGATGCAGAAGGCTGCGAACTTCGGCGCCGCGCCCACCAGCAGGGTGACCGTGGTCGGCGCCCCCTGGTAGACATCGGGCGTCCACATGTGGAACGGGGCCGCCGTGAGCTTGAACCCCAGGCCGGCGACGATGAACACGACGCCGAACGCCAGCGGCAAGGCCTGAGCGTGGCCGCCCCGGATCACCGCGGCGATTTCAGCCAGCCCGATCTCGCCGGTCGCGCCGTAGATCATGGACATGCCATAGAGCAGGATGCCCGATGCCAGACAGCCCAATACGTAGTACTTCATGGCCGCTTCGGTCGACGCCAGGTGATCCCGGCGCAGCGCCACCAGCGCATAGAGCGCAAACGACATCAGTTCCACGCCCAGATACACGGTCAGCATGCTGCCGGCCGAGATCATGACGAACTCACCCAGCAGCATGAGGAGCGTGAGCGAATAAAGTTCGCCGCCCCGCGTCGTCATGTCGCGCTTTTCCGCATACGAGCGGCCGTAGATCAGCGTCACGCCCACGGCAATCGCCGACAGGATCTTCAGGAAATGACCCAGCGAATCCGCCACATAGAGGCTGCTGAAAGTGCGCCCGTGCAGGTCGCTGCTCCACTGCCCCCAGGACACCAGAATCACGATCAGCAAGGTCGCCATGGTCAACGTGAACGTCACGCGGCGCCCGGCATCATGATCGAAGGCATCCAGCAGCAGGACCAGGCCGGTGAGCGCCAGCAGCACGATCTCGGGTGTCGCCAGTGCGAAATCAAATAGAGTATGCATGATTAGTCAGGCCTACAGTTTCGAGACAGCCACATGCTGCATCAGCGCATTGACCGAGGGGTGCATCAGGTCCGTGAAGAAGCTCGGGAAGATCCCAAGGAACAGCACCATGATGGCCAGCAGTCCCAGTATCAGATATTCACGCCCGTTGATGTCCTTCATGCCCGAGACGTTCTCGTTGGCGACCGGCCCATAGGCCACGCGCTTGAGCATCCACAGCGAATAGCCCGCGCCCCAGATCAGGGCGGTCGCGGCCAGCAGCCCGACCCAGAAATTGAACTGGACGGCACCGAGGATCACCGTGAATTCGCCCACGAACCCGCTGGTCCCCGGCAGGCCCGCATTGGCCATGGAAAACAGCACGAAGAAGGTCACGAATTTCGGCATGCGGTTGATGATCCCGCCATAGGCGTCGATGCGCCGCGTGTGCAGCCGGTCATACATGACGCCGATGCACATGAACATGGCCCCCGACACGAACCCGTGCGACAGCATCTGGATGATGGCCCCTTCCATGCCCGTGACGTTGAACAGGAAGAAGCCCAGGGTCACATACCCCATGTGGGCGACCGACGAATACGCCACCAGCTTCTTCATGTCGTCCTGCACGATGGCCACCAAGCCGATGTAGATGATGGCGATCAGTGAAAGCAGGATCATGAGCCCCGCCAGGCTGTGCGAGGCATCGGGGGCAATCGGCAGCAGGAAGCGCAGGAACGCGTAGCAGCCCAGTTTCAGCATCACGGCCGCCAGCACGATGGAACCGCCCGTGGGTGCCTCGACGTGCGCATCCGGCAGCCAGGTGTGGATGGGCCACATGGGAATCTTCACCGCAAAGGCGGCCAGCAGCGCGATGAAGATGAAGATCTGCTGCGAATAGTTCAGCTTCAGGTGCTGCCAGGTCGCCACATCGAACGAGCCATTGGACTCATGCCACAGGTAAATGTAGGCGATCAGCGTGAGCAACGATCCCAGCAACGTGTAGAGGAAGAACTTCAGGGCCGCGTAGACCCGGTTCGGCCCCCCCCAGGCCCCGATGATGATGTACATCGGGATCAGCGTGGCTTCGAAGAAGATGTAGAACAGCATCCCGTCCAGCGCGCAGAACACGCCGATCATGAGCCCGGACAGGATCAGGAACGCCGCCATGTACTGCGCCACGCGAGATTTGATGATTTCCCAGCCGGCCAGCACCACGATGACGGTGATGAAGGAAGTCAGCAGCACGAACCACACCGAGATCCCGTCGATTCCCAGGTGATAGTTCAGATTGAACGTATCGATCCAGGGCTTGTTCTCGACGAACTGCATGTCGGCCGTGTGCGGGTTGAAACCCGTGTACAGCGGCAATGTCACCAGGAAGCCGGCGATGGAGCCGATCAGCGACAGTACCCGGGCCGGGCCGGGATGATCATCCCGCCCGATCAGCAGCACCAGCAATCCGAAGATGACCGGGACGAAGATCGATAGTGTCAGCCAGGGAAGTGATGAAGACGCCATTTCGCTAGTCATCAGTGAGCCATCAAGACGAAGAATGTGAGAAACACCATGATGCCGATGATCATGGCGAAGGCGTAATGGTAGATGTAGCCGGACTGAAGCAGGCGCCCCGTGGCGGCCGCCAGGCCCACCATGCGAGCGCTGCCGTTGACCATGATGCCGTCGATGAAGTTGCGGTCACCGCGCTGCCACAGTCCGTGGCCCAGCGCCCGAGTGGCGCGCGCCAGGACGTGTTCGTTGAACCAGTCGAAATAGAGCTTCTCGACCAGCGCGCGATAAATCCACGACAGACTGCGGGCAAAGGCTTCCGGCACGCGCGGATTGATGAGCCAGCAATACCAGGCCACCACGAATCCCGCCACCAGCAGCAGGAACGGCACGCTGGTCAGGCCATGCAACCCGAACGCGACCCAGCCGTGCCACTCGCCGGCCATGTCGGCCATGGCCGGGTGCTGCGGCAGCACCGTGATGGAATGGCCGAAGAAGTCGCCAAAGAGCAACGGCTGGATGAACCACACGCCAGCGACCACCGACATGAATGCCAGCGCGATCAGCGGCACCGTCACCACCCACGGCGATTCCTTGGGCAGGCCGTGGTGGTGGGCGTGTTCCGCGATGGCGTGCTCACGCGCCTCTCCCTGCAAAGGTTCGAAGTCTTCCTCGTGCACCAGGGCCTTGGGGCCGTGCTCCAGATCGAAGCGCTCCTTGCCGTGGAACACCAGGAAATACAGGCGGAACGAATAGAGCGACGTGACGAACAGCCCGGCGAACGTGCAGAAGTAGGCGAAGTTCGCGCCCCAGATGCCGGCCGCGCCCGCGGCTTCCACGATATGTTCTTTGGAGTAGAAGCCCGAGAAGAACGGCATGCCCGCCAGCGCCAGCGAGCCGATCAGCGTGGTGATCCACGTGATCGGCATGTACTTGCGCAGGCCACCCATATGGCGCATGTCCTGGTCGTGATGCATGCCCAGGATGACGGAGCCGGCAGTCAGGAACAGCAGTGCCTTGAAGAAGGCGTGCGTCATCAGGTGGAAGATGGCGACCTGGTAGGCCGACGCCCCCAGCGCCACCGCCATGTAGCCAAGCTGCGACAGCGTCGAATAGGCCACGACTTTCTTGATGTCAGTCTGGACCAGTGCGATCAGCCCGAGGAACAGCGCCCCGAACGCTCCGATGATGAGCACGAAGGACAGCACGTTCTGGGCATGCTCGAACAGCGGCGAAAAGCGCGCCACCATGAAGATGCCCGCCGTGACCATGGTCGCGGCGTGGATCAGCGCGGAGATCGGGGTGGGACCTTCCATGGAGTCGGGCAGCCAGACGTGCAGCGGCGCCAGCGCGGACTTGCCCATGGCGCCGACGAACAGGCACAGGCAGGCGACCGTCAGCATGTGCCAGTCGGTACCCGGGAATGTGATGGCGGCCAGCTTGTCGGCTTGCGCAAAGATGTCGGCATAGTGCAATGTGCCCGCATACGCATACAGCAATCCGATGCCGAGGACGAACCCCACGTCGCCGACGCGGTTCACCAGGAAGGCCTTCAGGCTCGCGAACACCGACGAAGGCCGGCCGTAATAGAAACCGATCAGCAGGTACGACACGAGGCCAACGGCCTCCCAGCCGAAGAATATCTGCATCATGTTGTTGGACATGACCAGCATCAGCATGGAGAACGTGAAGAGCGATATATACGAAAAGAACCGGTTGTAGCCCCGGTCGTCAGCCATGTAGCCAATGGTGTAGATGTGCACCATGAGCGAGACGAAGGTCACCACCACCATCATCAGCGCAGTCAGCGGATCGATCAGAAAGCCGATCTCGAACTTCACCGCGCCTATCATGGACCAGACGTAGATGGTGCCGTCAAACGTGTGGCCATCCATGACCTGCTGCAAGGCGACCAGCGACCCGATGAAGGAGACGGCGACGCCCAGGATGGTCAGCAGGTGAGCGCCGCGCCGGCCGATCCACGAGCCCATGAAGCCCGTGGCAAACAGCCCCGCCACGATGGCGGTCGCCAGCGGTGCCAGCGCGATCAGTAGATAAAGATTCTGTGGACTCATGACCCCATCACCCCTTCAGATGGTCGAGTTTGTCGACGGCAATCGTGCTGAGGTTGCGGAACAGCAGCACCAGAATGGCCAGGCCGATGGCGGCCTCCGCCGCCGCCACCGTCAGCACGAAGAACACGAAGACCTGCCCGGCGAGATTGCCCGACCAGATGGAAAAGGCGACGAAGTTCATGTTGGCCGCCAGCAGGATCAGTTCGATCGACATCAGCAGCACGATCAGGTTGCGGCGGTTCAGGAAGAAACCGAAGACACCGATGGCAAACAGGATGGCCCCGATGATCAGATAGTGGCTCAGGCTCAGGGTCATCATTTTTCGGCTCCCTCGGTGGACGGCGCGGGGGCGGCCGTCTCGACCTCCGAGGGCATGCTCACCAGGCGCACGCGGTCATAGGATTTCACGCGCGTCTGCTTGTCCGGATGGGTGCGTTTGTAATCGGAGCGCCTGCGCATGGTGAGCGCAATGGCGGAGATCATGCCCAGCAGCAGGATCACCCCGCCGATTTCCACGGCATACGGAAAGTGCGTGTACATGGCCACGCCCAGCGCCCGCGTGTTGTCGAAGCCGGGGGCCGGCACCGGCGCGTCCCCCACATGACCCCAGGCGCGCACCACCACGAAGGCCATCTCGGCCACCATGATCCCGCCAATGGTCAGCCCCAGCGGCAGGTAGACCCGCATGCCCTCTTTCAGGTTTTCCAGGCGCATGTCCAGCATCATCACCACGAACAGGAACAACACCAGCACCGCGCCCACATAGACGATGACCAGCACCAGCGCGAGAAATTCGGCCTGGATCAGCATCCACATCATGGAAGCCGTGAAAAACGTCAGGATCAGGTGCAGCACCCCCGTCACGGGACTGGTGGCCGTGATGACGCGAAACGCCGCCACCACCAGCACGATGGACAGCAGGTAGAACAGAACGATATCGAAACTCATGGTTGGTGTCCTGGCATCAACGGTAAGGCGCATCGGCGGCGCGGCGGGCGGCAATTTCCGGCTCGTACCGGTCGCCCACGGCCAGCAGCATGTCCTTGGTGTAGTACAGGTCGCCGCGCTTTTCACCGTGATAGTCGGCCAGATGCGTCTCGACGATCGAGTCGGTGGGACAGGCTTCCTCGCAGAACCCGCAGAAAATGCACTTCGCCAGATCGATGTCGTAGCGCGTGGTGCGGCGTGTGCCATCCTCGCGCTGTTCGGATTCGATCGTGATGGCCAGCGCCGGGCAGACGGCTTCGCACAGCTTGCAGGCAATGCAGCGCTCCTCGCCGTTGTCGTAGCGACGCAGCGCATGCAGTCCGCGGAACCGCGGGGACGAGGGCGTCTTTTCCACCGGATACCGGATGGTGATCTTGCGCTTGAAGAAATATTTGCCCGTCAGGCGCATGCCCTCGAACATTTCCTTCAGCATCAGGCTGCCGAAGAAATCCTTGATCGCTTCCATGTCGCTCTCCTTACTGCCAGATATTCCAGGGCGTCCGCATCCAGATGGCCACCACGACCAGCCAGATCCCCGTCAGCGGGATGAAGACCTTCCAGCCCAGGCGCATGATCTGGTCATAGCGGTAGCGCGGGAAGGTGGCGCGGAACCAGATGAACAGGGACACCACGACGAACGTCTTGATGCCCAGCCAGATCCAGCCCGGAATCCAGGTCAATGGCGCAATGTCGATCGGGGACGTCCAGCCCCCCAGGAACATGACCGAAGCCATGGCCGAGAGCAGAATCATGTTCGCGTACTCGGCCAGGAAAAACAGCGCGAAACCCATGCCGGAATATTCCACCATGTGACCCGCTACGATTT
>DATNAI010000328.1:0-2416 GCA_035572875.1 Castellaniella sp.
TGCACATCTGGGTATAGATGACGCTGCCCACCGGGCGGTCGACATTCGCCACCGCAAGCCGCTGCAGGGCGGCCAGCGTTCCGGCCCCCATCACCTCCATCTTGGCGAAGGAGGACAGGTCGATCATCGCCACGCTCTCGCGCACCTTGGCGTGCTCGGCGCCGACATGCTCGAACCAGTTCGGCCAGTCGAAGGAAGGCTTGTCCATCGGCTCGACGCCTTTCGGCGCGAACCAGTTGGGCCGTTCCCATCCGGCGCGCGAGCCGAACACCGCGCCCCGCTCCTTCAGGATCGGGTAGAGCGGCGACGTCCGGATGCGCCGCACGGAGGAGTGCTCCTCCACCGGCCACTTCATCGCATAGTGCTTGGCGTAGATTTCTACCGCCCGGTCGTACATGAAATGACGCGTGTTATGGTGAAAGTTGAAGCGCCGCACATCGAGCGGCCACAGGTCATGCACCGGCCTGCCTTCCAGAATCCATTCGGCCATGACCGCGCCTGCTCCACCGGCGGCGGCGATGCCATAAACGAAGCCGCAGGACACGAACACGTTGTCCAGTTCCGGCACCTTGCCCATGACAAAATCGCCGTCGGCCGAGATCGGGATCGCGCCGTTGATCATCTTGCGCACCCCGACGGTGGACACGATGGGCGTACGTACAGCGGCATTGGCCGCAAGCTGCTCGAAACGGTCGTAGTTTTCCTGGAGAAGCTGCTGGTCCCAGCCGCGCGGAATGCCCTGGCGGGCGAAAGCCGGCGTGTCGGGCTCGTAGCCGCCCACCACGATGCCGCGCGTCTCGGGCTTCCAGTACAAGAGCAGGTCCGGATCACGCACGGTGGGCATGCCTTTCGGCAGGTCTGGAATGGGATCGGTGATGAGGTACTGGTGCTCGACCGCGAAGGCGGGCACGCGCGTTCCCATCATCTTGCCGAGTTCATGGCCCCACATGCCGGCGGCATTCACCACCGTTTCCGCCCGGATCGTGCCCATCGAGGTCTCGACGGCGGTGACGCGGCGGTTCTCGACCGAAAAGCCAGTGACTTCGCAGCCCTGGATGAATTTCACGCCGCGCTTGCGTGCGCCCGCCGCCAGCGCCTGACACAGGCTCGCCGGATCCACATAGCCGTCGGAGGCAATGTAGGTCGCGCCCTCGACCCCATCGAGCGTCATGATCGGAAACAAATCCTGCGCCTCTTTCGGCGTCAGCAGTTCCATTTCCATTCCGAAAGAGCGCGCCGTCGTCGCGGAGCGGCGGAATTCCTTCATCCTGTCCTTCGACGAGGCGATGCGAAGGCTGCCCACCTGCTTCCAGTCGATCACCTGCCCCGTGTCCGCCTCCAGCGTGTCGTAGAGGGCGACGCTGCGGCGCAGCATGCGGGTGACGTTCTGCGAATTGCGCAACTGGCCGACGACGCCGGCCGCGTGCCACGTGGCGCCGTGGGTAAGCTGAAACTGCTCCAGCACGACGATGTCGGTCGTGCCGGCCTTGGCCAGGTGATAGGCTATCGAGCAACCGATCACGCCGCCCCCGACAATCACGATCTGGGCTGACTCTGGTACCATGTCTGTCAGTTTCCTTTCGTCGCAGCGCCCGGATGAGGCGTTGATTATTGTTTAACCGTCGCCTGCAAGCGGCCAAGGCGGTCTACTGCAACCTTGAACATACGGTCGATAAGGATACCCACGAGGCCGAGGCAAAGCCCGGCGACGATGCCGCGCCCCACGTCGGCCTTGGTCAGCGCGATATAGACTTCCTGGCCAAGGTCGCGCGTGCCGACCAGTGCCGTGATGACCACCATGGCCAATGAGAACAGGATGCACTGGTTGATGCCCAACAGGATCGTCGGCAGCGCCATAGGCAGGCGCACATGCCTCAGCATCTGTGCCGGAGAGCATCCCATCGCCTGCCCCGCCTCGATCAACTGCGCCGGCACGGTTTCGAACGCCGCCATCGTGTAGCGGATGACGGGCGTCACTGCGAAAGCGACGACCGCGATCAGCGCAGCCACGTCTCCAACCCGGAAAAGCATCACCACCGGAATGAGATAGACGAAGCTCGGCATCGTCTGGAGCAATTCCACCCAGACATTCAGCGCGCGGCCGAACTTCGGCCAACAGACCCCGGCAAAGGCCAGCGGCAGGCCCACGATCACCGAAACGATCGTGGCCGACAGGCACAGATAGAGGGTGATCATCGTCTTTTCCCAAAGCCCCGTCACCAGGCAGAAGCCCAGGACGAACACGGACAGCAGAAAAAGCCGCCATCCTCCAAGCAAGGCCGCAGTGATCGAGACTATGCCTGCGATCGCCAGCCAGGGTGACGTGGTCAGGAAAATCCGGATCGGGTTCATGAGGTTGAGCAGAATGGCCACCCGCACGGCCTCGATCGCGTCGAAGAAATTAACGTTGATCCAG
>DATNAI010000329.1:0-7376 GCA_035572875.1 Castellaniella sp.
CAGGAACATGCCCGCGACGAGGAGAAACACGTTGATGACGCCCATCAGCACCCATCGGTTGATCTCCATGGCCGCAATGGCGCCCGCCAGCGCCTGCGTGATGGACAACGACGACAGGGCAAAGGCAAAGAGCTCCGCCGACGCCATGATCATCATGATCATGACGCTCTCGCGCATCGCGGCGCTGAAGACGTCGATATAGGTGCGCGCGCGCACGAGCCGGTAGACCAGTGCCACCACGATCAAGGTGAGCAGCGAGCCGACCCCGGCTGCCTCCGAGGGCGTTGCAACGCCGCCATAGAGGACAAACAGCATCCCGACGATGATGATCAGCAGCGGCAGGACGCGCGGCAGCATCTCGAATTTTTCGCGCCAGGAGACCTGAAGATTGCGCGCATCGAAACGGAAGCCTTTCCGGTGTGCGTCGTACAGGGCCCACGCCATGAACATCGCAGTCAGCATGAGCCCCGGCAACACACCTGCGAGAAACAGGCGCCCGATGGAAGTCTCCGTTGATATCCCATACACGATCATGGTGACCGACGGGGGAATCAGAATCCCGAGGGTCCCGCCAGCCGCGATGGAACCTGTGGCCACGGACGGCGGATAGCCGCGCTTGAGCATCTCGGGGATGCCCATCTTGCCGATGGCCGCGCACGTCGCCGGACTCGAGCCAGTCATGCCCGCAAAAATGGCGCAGGCCCCGAGGTTCGACAGCACCAGGCCGCCCGGAACCTTGTACAACCAGCGATCGAGCGCCTTGTAGAGATCGCCTCCTGCAGGAGTGCCGGCCACGATATCCCCCATCAGCACGAACATGGGAATGGCGACATAACCCAGATTCGCAATGCCGGCGAACATGTTTTCCGCCAGCACATAGACCACGTCGAACCCCATGCTGGCAAACAGCCCGCCCAAGGCCGCCAGCCCCAATGCAAATGCGATCGGCATGCCCGTCGCCAGCATCGCGCACAGCGCAATGACAATACCTGCTCCGGCCATCGTAGGGCTCATGATCGAACTCCCGATGCCTTGATGATTTCCGCCACATACTGCAGGCTGAGAAGGCCGAAGCCCACCGTCACCGGCGTCAGCGGCATCCACAGCGGCACGGCCGCCAGACTCGGCGTTGTCCATCCGCCGTCGATGGCCTCGCCCAGATACAGGCAGCAGGCTCCCGTCATGATCACGCAGAACAACAGTCCGAGCCACGATCCAACGGCGGTCAAGTAGCGCTGTGTCCGCGATGACACCACCATCTGCACGAAGTCCACGCCCACATGCCCCTTGGTCAGCAGCACGTAGGGCGCCCCGAGGAACACAGCCGCAGTGGCACCGAATACCACCGCTTCCGTCTGCCAGATCGTCGCGGCGCGCATGATATAACGGACGAAAATCATCTGGCACACCACCAGCATGGCAAAAACCAGGAGCGCGGCCGCCGCCACGCCAAACAGGCGCGACAGCGACTCGACCGCTCGAACGAACGCTTTAGTCATGAGAATCCGGGAATGAGATTTCAAGTCACGATCCCGTGCGAGGCGACCACCCCGCACGGAGATCTCGTCATTTCACAGCGAGGGCTTTTTCGAGGAGCTTGTCGCCGCCCTTGACGTGCTCGGCGAACTTCTTGTACGAAGAGTTCTTGGCGATGGTCATCCAGGCCTGATAGTCTTCCGGCGTCATCTTGACGACCTTCACGCCCGCCTTGGAATAGACGTCGGTCAGCTTCTGCTCGCCCTTGCCCGCCGCGTCGGCGAAATAGGCTTCGGCCTTTGCAGCCCCCGCCATGATCGCTTCGCGCTGCTTGGGCTCCAGCCCGTCGAATACCTTCTTGGACATCAAGACGGGCTCGTACATGTACCAGAGCGCATTGTCGCCCGGCGCTGTCAGGCACTTGACCTGTTCATACAGCCGGTACGAAACGAAGCTGTCGTTCGAGGTGTTGGCCGCATCGAGCACGCCGGTCTGCATGGCGGAATAGATCTCGGACGATGGCATGGAGGCGATGGAAGCCCCCGCGGACGCCAGCATCTGCTCGAAGGCGGGGCCTGCCGCGCGAATCACCTGGCCCTTGATCGTGTCGGGCGACGTGATGCATTCCTTGCGCGAGGCGAAGCCGCCCGCCAGCCACGCATCCGCAATGACCACGACGCCGTTCTTCTCGATGAGCGCCTTGATGTCCTTCATGAACGGCGATTTGTTCAGCCGCTCGGCGTGGGCATAGTTGCGCACCAGTCCGGGCATCAGGGTCGCGGAAAACTGCGGCACGCGGCCCGATGCATAATCGAGCGGGAAAGCCGACATGTCGAGCTGCCCACGCGTCAGCGCCCCCCATTGTTCGGTGGCCTTGTAAAGCGAAGAAGACGGGAACACCTGAATCTTCAGCCCGACATTGGCCGCTGCGACCTCGCGCGCGATGATCTGGACCATCTCGTCGCGAGCGTCTCCCTGCCCGCCCGGGAATTGGTGCGAGGCCCGGAGCACCCTTTCGGCTGCCGATACCTGCAGGCTAGCGCCCGCCATCATCGCCAGACCGACGGCTGCACACAAAAGTTGCTTTTTCACTGTTTTCTCCCCACGTAAACATTATGTTATGGAAAACCACTGTCGCGACCCCTTTCGACGACAGCAAGGAGGCTAGGCTCCCGGGTACTGCCACTGCATTTCAGCTACTGCATTTCAGGTACTGCATTTCAGTCGCAGCATCTCAGCGATTGCATTTCAGCCGCTTCACACTTACAACCGCTGCACCTTTCTGGACACGCTGGGTTTCCCCGCCGCCAGATGTGCCCGATTGTCGTCGAGCTGTGCGGGCTCGTATACGTAGTTCACCATCATGCCGCACGACTGCGCCAAACCCCGTACCGAAAGGTCGGCGGCCCAGTTGACATGCTCGATACGCGCGCCGTTCCCCAAGTGGAACCGGGCGACCGGATCAAGCGGCTGGCCGTTGTGCATATTGACCAGATAGCGTGCCGCCAGCCGGAGACCGCAACGCCGGAGCTCTTCTACGTCTTCGTCAGCCGTCGCGGCTGCGCCGCCCCGCAGCCGCGCCACCCAGCCCACCCCCGTTGCGTCCTCTTCCGGGTCAACCGACTGGCCCGACAGGCGCTCCAGTGCCGCATGCACCTCGTCGGCCGACTGCTTCTCCAGCCATGACGCGAACCCCGGGATGGGAGACAGCGTCGCGTAAGACCGCACGTGCGGCAACTCGCGCTGGAGGTCGTCGATCACCCGGCGCAGCAGGAAATTGCCAAAACTGATGCCACGCAAGCCGGGCTGTGTATTGGTGATCGAATAGAAGATGGCCCAACGCGCCTTTTCGAGCCCATCCACCGGCCGCACCGGATCCAGCAACGCCTGCACGTCACCGGCAATGTGCTCGGAGAACGCGACCTCCACGAAGATGAGCGGCTGGTCGCTCATGCGCGGATGAAAAAACGCATAACAGCGGCGGTCATCCGCGACGCGCCGGCGCATGTCGTCCCAGGACCGGATCTCGTGGACGGCCTCATACTGGATCAGTTTCTCGAGCAGCGATGCGGGCGAATCCCAATTGATGTGCCGAAGCTCGAGCATGCCCACATCGAACCAGTTCGACAGCAGCCGCGCCAAAGGCTGCTCCAGTTCCGCCAGCCCCGCTACCTGATTGCGCCAGCGCAGCATGTCGGCGCGCAGTTCGACCATGAGACCCAGCCGGTCGCTTTGCGCATAAAGGCGGCGGAACAACTGCTCCTTCTGAGGCGTGTCCGACTCGATCCCGGCCCGGACCAACGCCGCCAACAGCGAACGGCGTTCATCGGCACCCGCGGCAAGATACTGATCGGCCCAACTCCGTGCGAGATCATTGGCGGCGTTGTCTTTGGAGGATGCGGTATAAAGCCTGCCGAGCGCTTCGATATCCGGAAGCTGATCCCGGTCCAGCCATCGCCCCAGGCGCTCCAGCAATTTGGCCGCCCGGCCCCGCAACGCGCTCTCTTTGGCGGCCTTGACGAGGGGGTAATCCGACCCGGTCGTGGCCGTCGCTGTGTTTTGTTGTTCAGACATCCGAAGACACTCCTCGTTCAACTATCCGCGTTCCGGCCTCCAACGACTGCGCCAAAGCATCGTCGGACTGTCGGATGAGAAGGCGCAACGCGTCGAGCTGATGCATCAGATGTTCACGAGTCAGGTGCTCGGCCTTCTGTGCATCGCGCGCCCGCAAAGCGTCGAATATGGCCAGGTGCTCCACGCATGACTCCCCAATACGCCCTGGCAGGCTCAAGCTGTGATGCCTGGACAGCCCAAGGACGCCGCGCAACTGGTCGAGCACGCCCGACAGCCACGGGTTGGCTGCCATCGCCTGCACCGCCTCGTGTATCTTTGCGTTCACCCGGTAATACGCGTCGATATCGCCGGCTCGCGCAAAACGCTGCAATTCGACGTGCAGCGGTTCGAGATGGACCCACTCCGACGGCCGCGCTTTCAATGCCGCCTCGTAGGCGCAGCGGCCTTCGAGCAGAGCCATGAGCGGGAAGATGCTCTCCAGATCGCCCGGGGCCAGTTCATTGACGAAGCAGCCCCGCCTGGATTCGATCCGCAGCAGGCCCTCGGCCACGAGCACCTTGAGCGCCTCGCGCAGCGGCGTTCGGGATATCCCCAAGACGGACGTCAGCGAGGCCTCGTCGACCCAGTCGCCGGGGCCGAGTTCACCCGAGCGGATCATGCCCCGGAGCTGGTCGGCTACCTCCTGATAAAGAATCTTTCGGGGGATTCGAGGCATGAATGGGGTCCTGGCGGGTCCGGCCTCCGGAAAGCACTCCGGACAGTAATTAATAATTAATAATTACTGTCAAAATACTATAGGCGGATCCCGCCGCTCAAGCCCGTGTTATCCCTGAACGCCGGCTGACCACGGCTCGTGAGGACCGCTACGACCGCGACGGCAGCGGAAGATCGCCCTCTCCCAGATCCCAGTACAGCCCCGTCATGATCCTCAGGGCCCCCCGCAACAGCCGCGATGGAAGATGCTCGTTGGGCGCGTGCTGCGAGCAGCCGGGATAAGAATGAGGCACCCAGAGGGTGCGCAATCCCAGCACATCGGTAAAAATGTCGTTGGGCAATGAGCCCCCGAGGTTCGGCAGCACGGCGGGCGTTTCGCCGCTCGTTCGGGCGATGGAGGCCGCCGCCCACGTCACCCAGGGGTCGTCGGGGTCAGTGCGTGATGGCCTGAAGAGCGTCCCTTCCGCCAGACGCACGTCCACCATGGGAAAGCCATGGCGATCCAGATGCCGCCGCAACGCGGGCAAGACTTCATCGGCGTCCACGCCGACCACGAAACGCAACTGGCAACGCGCCCAGGCCCGGGGCGGAATCGCATTGACCGGCGTCTCAGGATTCCCGGTCTTGAACGCGAGCACCTCGAAGGAGCTCCAGCCGAAGACCCGTTCCGCCGGCGTCAGGCCCGGCTCCCCCCACGCGTCTTCGACGACGGGGCCATCCACGCCGCCACTGACTTCACAGCCTGCAAGAGCGCGGCGCACTGAATCCGGAAGCTGCGGGGGGACCCAGTCGGGAATGCGGATCTGCCCGGTGTCCGACACGATGCTGGCGATCGCATGGGCGAGCTGGATGCCGGGATTCGAAATCAGTCCGCCCCAATTGCCCGAATGATGGCCGCCCTCGCGCGCGCAGATGCTCAGGTCGAAGTTCAGACAGCCTCGGGCCCCCAGGAAGAGCGTCGGACGTTCGGCGCTGAGCCGGGGCCCGTCCGAAGCAATGAGCACGTGGGCGTCAAAGAGCTCGCGGTTTTCCTCACACAGTTCGCGCAGCCCGGGGGATGCCACCTCCTCCCCCGTCTCGATCAGGTACTTGGCATTGAAACCCAGCGCCCCCCGCTCCTCCAGCACCGACCGGAAAGCCTGAAGATTCACGGAGTGCTGGCCCTTGTTGTCGGCAATGCCGCGGCCATACCAGTTGCCATCCCGGGATGTCAGGGTCCACGGAGACAGGCCGTCCCGCCATTCCGGGTCCAGGCCACGCACCACATCCCCATGCCCGTATCCCAATACCGTGGCGTGGGACGGGTCTTCGATGCGCTGCGCGAACAGGAACGGCCCACGCGCCAGCGGATGCGTCATGATCCGGCAGTCGAACCCCATCTGTTCGAATGCGGCGCGCAGCTCGACATCGAGATAGCGCCTGAGTTCGGCCGTCCGCGCCGGGTTCTGGCTCTCGGTCGGTACGGCGACGCGGCGGGCGAGCGTCTCCCGAAACTCGCCCGAATCGAAAATCCCTTCGGCGTTGGCAATGGCTTGTTCTCGCATGGTGGCTCCTTCCGAGTGACGGTGGCTTAGTGATATCTCTGCTTGACAGTGGCCAGGGTACCCATTAAGTTTGAATTATGCATTCAAATTAGAACGATTGAGACAGCCGCCGCAAAGCGGGCAAGGAGAAAAACGCTCGTGTCCGATTCCGACATAGGGAACGCCTCCTGGCTGACGCCTCCCAGCGAGTATGCGCGACTGCGGGCGCCCGACTGCGCCTGTCCGGATCCTCGGTCCGTCTATGTCCCCATGCGGGACGGCTGCCGCCTCGCCGTCGATTATTACCTGCCACAGTCCCACGACGCGATCCCGGATCCGAGCTTTCCGACGATCGTGATCTTCACGCCCTACTACCGGCGTTTTGCCTTGGCCGACCCCAGTCTGGCGACCGAGCCCACACCGAATATCTGCAAGTACCGCGACTACTTCGTTCCCCGAGGGTACGCGCTCGTCGCGGTCGACGTTCGCGGAACAGGTGCGAGCTTCGGTACGCGCGACAGCTTCCGCTCACCGCGCGAGCGCGAAGACTATGGCGAGATCGCCAGCTGGATTGCCGGGCAGCCCTGGTGCAACGGATCCATCGGCGCAACCGGAATTTCTTATCTGGGCGCCGCCAGCGACTTCCTGGCCAGCACGGGGCACCCTGCCGTCAAGGCGATCGCTCCCATTTCCGCCGTCTGGGACACCTGGGCCGACAATTACTACCCCGGCGGCGTGCTCCTGAACCGGCTGTCGCAAACCTACGATCGCCTCATGACGGCGCTCGATCACGACCGGCGCGAACTCTTGAAAGAGTTCGGCTATTTCAAGGACCCGAACTTCGCGGGCCCGCAACCGGTGGACGAAGACGCCGATGGCGAGCTGCGACGAGCCGCGGTACAAGAGCATCTGGGCAACTTCAGGATGCCGGATTTCATCACGGAGTTTCCCTGTCGGGACGACTCACTGCCCTATGATCGGTCGTTCACGTCGGCAAACTTCAGTCCCTACCATTACCGCGAGGGTATTCGGGACACGGTGGCCGTGCTGTCGATCTCGGGGTGGACCGATGGCGCGGGCTATGCAAAC
>DATNAI010000330.1:0-2531 GCA_035572875.1 Castellaniella sp.
AAAGGCATCATCCTGGGACCGCAGAACTTCCTCGGACGCGCCTACCAGCAGGTGCCGGTGGGCATCACGGTCGAGGGCGCCAACATCCTGACCCGCAGCCTGATCATCTTCGGCCAGGGCGCAATCCGCTGCCACCCCTACGTGCGGGCGGAGATGCAGGCGGCGCAAGCCGATGACCCCGACCAGGGCCTGCAGGACTTCGACCGCGTTTTCTGGAGCCACGTGCGCCACACAGCCGGCAACGCATGGCGTGCGAAGCTGCACGGGTGGACGGGCGCCGTCTTTGCCCGGCCGGATAGGGAGGTTGCACCCGGGATGGCGCGCTATTACCGCCAGCTCACCCGCTTCTCGGCCGCATTCGCCACAGTGGCGGATGTGGCCATGCTGACGCTGGGAGGGGCGCTCAAGCGCCGGGAATCGATCTCCGCTCGACTGGGCGACGTCCTGTCGCAGCTCTATCTGATTTCCGCCACGCTCAAACGCTACGAGGACGAAGGCCGCCAGGCGGAGGACGCCCCGTTCGCACACTGGGCCATCCAGGACGCCTTCTGCCGGGCGCAGGACGCCTTCACCGGTGTGCTGGCCAATCTGCCGAACCGATTCATGGCCAGCGCGCTGCGGTTGATGCTGTTTCCCTGGGGCCGCCCATTCGCGGCGCCATCGGACAGGCTGTCGGCCGCGGTGGCGAATGCGCTGTGCCAGCCGGGCGGCGCCCGCGATCGCCTGACCCGTTCCGTTTTTATCCCTGCCGCCGCGGATGAACCCGTCACGGCCATCGAGGCCGCACTGCAGGCGGTGCTGGACACCCAGGCCTTGGATGCCCGGATGCGCGAATTCGAAAAGGCCGGCAGAATACCGGCAGGCGATCCGCGGGCCAACGTCCGCGACATGGCCGACGCCATCCACGCGGCGGGAGGCCTGACAGACGAGGAATACGACCGCATCCGAGCCCGCAACGCGCTGCGCGACCGAGTGATCGCCGTGGACGACTTCGCGCCCGACTTCCAAGGGCTCTCCAGCACCGAGGCACCGCGCCGATCATGAGACCACCGAGACAACCCGCCGCCCGGTGGGACGAAACGCAACCGCATGGCCACAAGGAGCCCCCATCATGGACCGCATCTGGCTGGAACATTATCCGACGGGAGTGCCGGCTGACATCACCGACCAGGCAGCGGCGTACGGCTCACTGGCCGATCTGTTCGAACAAAGCTGCCATGCCCACGCGGACAATGTCGCCTACACCAGCCTGGACGTTTCGCTGACCTACGGTCGATTGCGGGAAATGGCCCACGCCTTTGCCGCGTGGCTCCAGGCACAGGGGGTCGCCAGAGGGGACCGGGTGGCGCTGATGCTGCCCAACCTGCTGCAATATCCGGTCTGTCTGTTCGGCACGCTGGCAGCGGGGGCCGTGGTGGTCAATACCAACCCCCTCTACACGGCGCATGAACTCACTCACCAACTGAAGGATTCGGGCGCCACAACCGTCGTCGTGGCTGAAAATTTCGCGCACACGCTGCAGGCGGCGATGCCAGGCACCGCCGTCCGGCGTGTCATCGTCACGTCGATCGGGGACCTGCTGGGATTCCCCAAAGGGCTGCTCACCGATTTCGTGGTGCGCCATGTCCGCCGGCAAGTACCGGCCTGGCGCATTTCTGGCGCCCACCGATTGCGCGATGTACTGGCGGCGGGCGCCCGATCGCGGTTCCAGCCCGCGACCCTCACTCACGAGGATCTCGCCGCCCTGCAATACACAGGCGGCACCACGGGCGTGGCCAAGGGCGCCATGCTGACGCATGGCAACCTCGTCTCAAACGTCTGCCAGGCTCACGCCTGGGTGCGTCCATTCCTCCAGGGGGAGGAAGAGTGCATCGTGACCGCCCTGCCCCTCTATCACATCTTTGCACTGACGGCGAACTGTCTGACCTTCATCGTGCTGGGCGCACGCAATCTTCTCATCGCCGATCCGCGCGACATTCCCGGCTTCGTGAAGAGCCTGGGCAGCGTCCCGTTTACGGCACTGACGGGCGTGAATACGCTGTTCAACGCGTTGCTGAACAACACCGCGTTCGCCACACTCGACTTCAGTCGGCTCAAGGTCGCCCTGGGCGGAGGGGCAGCCGTGCAGGACGCGGTGGCACGACGCTGGCTGGAGCTGACGGGCGTGCCCATCGCCCAAGCCTATGGCCTGACCGAAACCTCGCCGGCCGTCACCATCAACCCCCTGGATCACGTCGCTTTCAACGGTTCCATCGGCCTGCCGGTGCCCTCCACCGACGTCGCCATCCGCGAGCAGGGGCGCACGCTGCCACTGGGCGAGCAAGGCGAAATCTGCGTCAAGGGACCGCAGGTCATGAAGGGCTACTGGAACTGCCCCGACGAGACGGCCAAGGCGTTCGACGCGGACGGCTGGCTGCTGACCGGCGACATCGGCACCATGAACGAGCAAGGCTATGTGTTCATCCTGGATCGCAAGAAGGACATGATCCTGGTGTCCGGCTTCAACGTGTACCCCAACGAGGTCGAGGCCG
>DATNAI010000331.1:0-25555 GCA_035572875.1 Castellaniella sp.
TCTTGCAGATGCGGGGGAATGTTCAGTCCTCTCTGCGGTGGAAACAGCGGACTGCCGGGCGTGGCGCGGTCGCGCGCGGGCGCCGGGTCCTGGGTGGCCTTGCGGCCGCAGTGCTGCTGACGCTGCCGTTGTCGTCCGTAGCGGCCACGGCCAGTGCCCAGCTTCAGTCCTTCGTGGACAAGGTCCACTCGGCCACTGGGCAGTTCCAGCAGGATCGCTCAGGTGATGGCGCGGCCGCGCAGCGTTCGCAAAGCGGCACGTTCGCTTTCCAGCGGCCCGGCAAGTTTCGCTGGCAGGTGACCAAACCCTATGCGCAGCTCATCGTCTCCGATGGCCGGCATGTATATCAGTACGATCCCGATCTGGAGCAGGTGACTGAACGCAAGGCCAGCCAGGCCGTGGGGGCATCGCCTGCCGCGTTGCTGTTTGGTTCCGGGTCGTTGGGCGATGCCTTCACGCTGAAGGACCAGCCCGATCGGGACGGGTTCCAGTGGCTGCGTGCGACGCCCAAGAGTACCGATGCCGGTTTCGCCCATGTAGACATTGCATTTTCTGCGGGGGTGCCGGTGCGGCTGGAATTGCTGGACGCATTTGGGCAGACCACACGCATTGTGCTGAGCCAGATGAAAGCCAATCCGGCCATCGCGGCAGATCAGTTTCAGTTCACCGTGCCCCAGGGTGCGGCGCTGGTCAAGATGAATGAATGAGCACCCAGGATAACCTGCCGGGCATGGAGCCGCCGCCGCCCACGGGGCCGCGGCCGGCTCACTCCCGACGGAGCCCAGCATCCGGTCAACCGGGCGCCGTCGCGCCGGGCCCCGTGCTGAGCGCGCCGCTGGCAGAGCTTTTGCGGCCCAGGACGCTTGCGGATGTCGTCGGCCAATCCCAGCTTTTGGGCGAAGGCAAGCCGCTACGCCTGGCGTTCGAGGCCGGCAAGCCGCATTCCATGATCTTTTGGGGCCCGCCGGGCGTGGGCAAGACCACGCTGGCGCGGTTGATGGCGGATGCCTTCGATTGCGAGTTCATCGCGCTGTCGGCGGTGTTCTCGGGCGTCAAGGACATCCGGGCCGCGATGGAGCAGGCTCAGCGGCACCAGGCCGAAGGCCGCCAGACCATTCTTTTCGTGGATGAGATCCACCGCTTCAATAAATCGCAGCAGGACGCGTTGCTGCCGTATGCCGAAAGCGGCCTGGTCACGCTGGTGGGCGCCACGACGGAGAACCCGTCGTTCGAGGTCAATTCGGCATTGCTGTCGCGCGCCCAGGTCTATGTGCTGGAGCCGCTCACCGATGACGATTTGCGGCAGCTTCTCGTGCGGGCGCGGGCGCAGGCGCTGGGCGATCTGGAATTCGATGACCTGGCGGTGGATACGCTCATCGGCTATGCGGATGGCGACGCGCGGCGGTTTCTGAACCTGCTGGAACAATGCCACACGGCGGCCGGCGCGGCCGGCGTTACCCGGGTGGACGCGGCCTTCGTCCGGAATGCGCTGACGCTCAACAGCCGCCGATTCGACAAGGGCGGCGACAACTTCTACGACCAGATTTCGGCCTTGCACAAATCGGTGCGAGGCTCGCACCCCGATGCTGCGCTGTACTGGCTGTGCCGCATGCTCGACGGCGGCGCCGATCCGCGCTATCTGGCGCGGCGCATCGTACGCATGGCGTGGGAAGACATTGGCCTGGCCGATCCCCGGGCGATCCAGATCGTCAATGACGCGGCAGCCACCTATGAGCGGCTGGGTTCCCCCGAAGGCGAACTCGCGCTGGGCCAGGCGGTGATCTACCTGGCCGTCGCCGCCAAGAGCAATGCCGGCTACCTGGCGTACAACCGGGCGCGCGCCTTCATCCGGCAGGACAAGAGCCGGGAAGTGCCCGTCCACCTGCGCAACGCCCCGACCAAGCTCATGAAAGAGTTGGGCTACGGTCACGACTACCGTTACGCGCATGATGAACCCGAGGCCTATGCCGCCGGCGAGACTTATCTTCCCGATGGCATGGCCGAGCCTGGGTGGTACCAGCCCACGCCGCGCGGGCTGGAAGCGAGGATTGCCGAGAAGCTGGCGCACCTGCGCCAGTTGGACAAGGACGAGCCCGGGGACTGAAATCCGGGCGCCAGAACGCGTCCGGCCGACCCGGCGCCGCCTCAGATCCGGTAGCTTTCCAGCGTGGCGGGGTGGAACAGTTCGGAGACGTCCACCAGCCGGCTGGAGACGCCCTGGGCATGGTGGTGTGCGAGGAAATATTCCAGGACATGCTGATTTTCGTGGGCCCCGTAGGTCCAGAAATCCATGCCCATATGCGTCTGGGCCAGCCGCAGCTGTTCTTCGACGAAGGGCAGCGTAACCTTCGTGGCCGAGGTGTCGGCCAGCGCTTCCAACGCCAGCGCCTTGGACTGATTGAAGGCTTTTTGCAGCGCGACGGGCAACCAGGGATGGGCCTCGGCCAGGCTGCGGCGCACGCCCAGCAAGTGCATGATGGGGAAGATCTTCGTGCGCTTGTAATAGTCCAGCGCCGCTTCGGTGGGATCGTCGAACAGCCAGCGCAGCCGCGGATTGTCCGTGGTGAAGCAGCGCGGCGCCCTGGGACCGATGTAGGCGTCGATCTCGCCGCGATCCAGCATGTCCCCCAGCGTCCGGTCGGCAGGGATGTCCTCCATCACGACGCCGTCGGGCAGGTTCGTCTTCAGCTTTTCCACGCGTCCCGGGTCTTCCACCCCGCCGCGCAGCCAGTGAATGTCCCGGGACTGCACGTTGAAGTCATCCTGCAGGAACGCCCGCGTCCAGACGTTGGCCGTGAGCTGCCATTCAGGAGTGCCGACCCGCTTTCCGGCCAGGTCGGCCGGTGTGCGGATGCCGCTGTCTTTGTGAACGATGATCGAGCCGTGGCGGAAGGCGCGGGATAGAAACACCGGGATCCCGACGTAGGGATTGTCGCCCCGCGCCACGCGCAAGGTGAAACTGCTCAGGGACAGCTCGCACACGTCGAAGGACTCGTGGCGCATGGCCCGGAAGAAGATCTCCTCGGGCGAGAGCTTCATGACGACGGGATCTACGCCGTCGACCAGAACCCGCCCGTCGATGATGGCGCGGTTGCGATCATAGTCCCCGATGGCAAAGGACAGTTTCAGATTGGACATGGCTAGGGGCTCCTGGATTTACTGGCGGGGCGGGATCTGGATCAGTGTATCGAACTGCTGCTGGGTCAGCGGCTGGCTCAGCGCCTTGAACGCGATCCCGTCCTTGTTCAGCAGATCCAGGCCGATCATCTTGTCGGGATCGATGAGGCTTTTCGGGAAGAATTCGTCGCGCACCTTGCGGGCGGTGGCGATGTCCGTCTTGTTGAACGTCGCAAAGGCCTTCAGCGGTGCATCCCCGTTGTACATCCAGTCGATGGTTTCACGGTATGCGGCCATGAAGCGCTTGAGCTGGTCCTGCTTGTGCTCCAGGACGTTCACGTTGGCGACCAGCGTGCGGATGGACTCGTGGCGAATCTCGTCCAGGTCGTTGGCCTTGGCGACGATGCGGATCTTGCCCTTGGACAGGGCATCGAAGCCGAAGGGCGGCGCGGACCAGCCCACGTCCACCTGCCCCGTCATGACCTGGGTGAAGGTGGCCGACGGGCTGCCGGTGGCCACGAACTTGGACTTGATGCCATAGGCCTTGGCAAAGCCCAGCACCACGCTGTTGGTCGATGAGCCGTTGGTCGAATAGGCGATCGTGGTCTTGGGCGTGGCATCCTTGATGCTGTGCAGCGGCGAGTCCGAACGCACATACCAGAAGTCAGCGGCACCCGTGGCTTCAGCGCCGATGATGCGCACCGGGGCCCCCTTCTGGAAGGCGGAGAACACGCCGATGGTGCCGGCGGCCACGCCGATATCCACGCTGTTGGAGATCACGGCCTGCAGCGTTTCACCGCCGCCTTGGGTGTACAGGATCTCCAGGTCCAGTCCATGCTTCTTGAAGATCCCGGCATCCTGGCCGAGCTGGGCCACGATGGTGTCCCAGTTGCCGCGCTGGCCGACGGCGAGCTTGAGCGTGTCGTTGGCCTGGGCAGGTGTCGCGCAGACGCAAGCTGAAGCAAGGGCGAGAATGCCCAGTAAGGCGCGAGAGTTTCGCATGGCAGATGTCTCCTTGGTGTTGTCTTTGGGGGTTAGCGACGGTCGGGCGCGGCCCAGTGGCTCAGGGCAGAGTTGGCCAGCACGGCCAGGCCGAAGATGGCGATGAGCAGGGCATACATGGCCTGCATGTCGAAGTGCTGATAGTTCTGGATGACCAGGTATCCCAGTCCCCGGTTGGACAGTTTGGTTTCGGCCAGCAGGACACCGATCACGGCCACGCCGAAACCCATGCGCAGGCCGTTGATGACCGGGCCGCGCATGGCGGGCAGGTAGATCTTCAGCACTTTCTGCAGGGTGGTGGCACGCAGACTGACGCCTACGCACTTCAGGATGAAGGGAATTTCCCGCATGCCGGCCGCCACGGCCAGAGCAACCGGAAAGAAACACGACAGCGCTCCCAACGCGACCTTGGAGCCGGGACCGACACCGAACCACAGGATCATCAGCGGGAAGAAGATGATCTTGGGTGTCGGACCCAGGTAGTACAGGTAGCGCTCGAAAGCGCGCTCCAGAATGCGGCTGGCTCCCAGCAGCATGCCGCAGGCCAGTCCCGCCACGGTGCCGATGAGAGAGGCTCCGATGACTTCCGCCAGCGTCACCCAGAGGTTCCGATAGAAATCAGGGTCCAGCAGAAGCTGGTACAGGCCGACCGCAATGTCGGGCAGACCCAGCACCACGTCCTGGTAGAACAGCCCCGACTGGGCCAACAATTGCCAGGCCAGCAGCAGGATGGCAATGATGAACAGGCGCAGCCGGAGGACGCGGCGACGTGTGTCCGCGTCGCGCGTCAGCGGTTTCCGGGGCTTAGCCATTTCTGCAGGCTCTCCAGGATGACGAAAACGATGATGCTCACCAGGATCACGAATCCGATCGCGGCATAGGTGCCGGGCAAGTCATAGCGCTCGGCCAGTTCGTTGATGAGGGGTCCCAGGCCGCCGAAGTTGATCAGGAATTCGACCCCCACCACATTGATGAGCGCGAAGATCAGGCCGATGCGCAGCCCCGAGAAAATGCCCGGCAGGGCGGCGGGGAACATGATCTTCCAGAACAGGGCCCAGGATCCCAGCCGCAGGCTCTTGCCCACGTTGATCAGGGCGGGGCGTACCGACTGCAGGCCGTCGGTCGTCATGAGGATCACCGGCGGCAGACCGGAGAGCACGCCGATCACGATGATGGTCGAGGCGCTGCGCCCGAACATGACCAGAAACAGCGGGTAGGCCAGCACAATGGGTGCGGCCGCGAGCGCCGCGATCCAGGAGCCGATGGCCTGCCGCAGCAGGTGAGCGCTGTAGAGCAGCGCCCCCAACGGCACACCGATGCAGGCGACCAGCACGGCGGCAATGCCGGCCTCGCTGCCAGTAATGAGGAACCGGTGCAGCACGTTTTCCTGCGTGATGATTCGGCCGAACGCCATCACCACCGCCGATGGCTGTGGGACCAGAAACGGGTTGAGCAGGGCCGATCGGACCATCAGTTCGACGATCCCGAAGAACGCAACGAGTACGGCCAGGCCAGCCAGTTCCGGCCCGAAGCGGAGGGCTGCGGATTCAGGCCTGCGCATGAGCGGTTCCCTGTGCCTGAGCCTCGGACTCTCGCATGCCGCGGCCGGCTTCTTCGCGCAGGTCGCTCCAGATCTGGGCGACGTAGTGTCCGAAGGCATCGCTGCTCAGCATCTCCGACGTTCTCGGGCGTGGCAGATCGATGGGCAGGATGCGCTTGTTGCGGCCCGGCCTGTAGGTCATGATCATCACCCGATCCGAGAGCTGCACGGCTTCGGCGATGTTGTGCGTGATGAGCAGTACGGTCTGGTTCAGCGCGGCCTGGATCTGTGAGACCTTGTCGCCCAGCAACAGCCGGGTCTGCTCGTCGAGGGCGGCAAAGGGCTCGTCCATGAGCAGCAGCTTGGGCTCGAAGACCAGTGTGCGGGCGATGGACACTCGCTGACGCATGCCGCCCGAAAGCTGCGCGGGATAGCTGCGCTCGAAGCCTGACAATCCCACCAGATCGATGAAGTGCCGGGCCTTTTCCAACCGGGAGGCCTTGGGCATCCCCTGCAGCTCCAGTGGGAAGGCGACGTTTTCGATGACGGTGCGCCAGGGAAACGTGGAGTCCTCCTGGAACACCATCCCGATGGCGGGGTGCGGTCCGCGGATGGTTTCGTTCTCGATGCGGATGGCTCCGGCGCTCGTTGGCAACAAGCCGCCGATCATGCTGAACAGCGTGGACTTCCCGCAGCCGGAAGGTCCGATGACGGAGACGAATTCCCCGCGGCTGACGGAGAGCGAGATGTCGCTGACGGCGTCGATCCGGCCATCGGCCGTGTCGAAATGCCGGCTGACCTGGTCCACGGTGAGGATGGGTGCCGGGGTCCGCGCGCTGGCCGCGCTGCCGGGCTGTCTGCTGGCAGTATTCATGGACTTAGTCCGCCTGTTGTTCAGTCAGTGCGTTCGTCATGGCCGGTGTGTAGCCCGAGGCGACCCGGGTGTCGATGACGACCACGCGACCCTGGTCGAAGTCCCTCAGTGCGTCGGCGCAGACCCGGTCCAGCTCCTGCACGGTTTCCACCGGTCCGTAGGCGACCGCTCCTTGGGCTCGCGCGAGGCTCGCAATGTCCACGTCGGGATCGGCGATGCGCTGGCCGATCCATTTGTTGCCCACGGCGCGTCCGCGGGCTCGGGCGACACGTTCCTGGTGCACTTCGTCGTTGAAGAAAGACTGGTTGTTGGCCACCACGCAAATCAGCGGGATGCGATAGTGTACGGCCGTCCACAGGGCGGTTGCCCCCATGAGGAAATCGCCGTCGCCGCAGATTCCAAGCGGGATGCGGGAGGAGCCTCGCAGCGCCAGCGCCGCCCCCACGGTCAGGCCGGGACCCGCGCCCACGCCGCCGCCGCCATCCGAGCCCAGGAAGTCCAGCGGATGGTGGAAGGGCCACAGGGAGCCGTCCCACCCCAAAGGCAGGTGCGTGAGCGAGACTTGGCGGCCAGCCAGGCATGCGCGCAAGCCGCGGGCGAGCTCGGCCATGGAGAGCCAGGAGGGTTGGGGGGCGGGGGCCGCCGGAAGGGTCGGGACCCCGACGGCGGAGGGTGGAAGCGTGTCGTCCGGCGTAAACCCCAACGCCCGGTTCAGATTGTTGACCAGCAAGTCGGGTTCGGCCTGGATATGGAGATCCACTACCGGAAGCGCCTGGTAATCCATGCTCCAGCCCCGATGGAGCGTGTGGTCAACCGAAATCTGAACGATCCGGGCATTCGGGCGGGCATTCGGGAAGGCGGTCTGTTGCAGGCCCCCGAGGTCCACCCAGTCCAGGCTGATGATGAGGTCGGCCCGTCGCACGGCTTCCAGAGAGGCCGCATCGGCGAAGATGCCGGGAGCGCCGGCATGCAGCCGATGGTCCGTCGGGAACGCGGCGCCGACCTTCAGGTCGGTCAGCACCTGAGCTCCGATGCCCTCGGCAAGGCTCACTCGCTGTGCCCAGCATGAGGTGTCGCGCGAAACGCGGCCCATCAGGATGACAGGGTGGCGCGCGTCATGAATGAGCCGGACCAGTTCCGCGATCTGATCGGCAGAGGCGCCGGCTTGCGTGGCCGGGATGAAGTCGGCTGGACTTGACGGTGGCAAAGGTGAATCGAGAGCCTGCTCCTGCACGCTGACGTCCAGGTTGACGTAGACCGGCGCCCGGGGCGCGGACTCCGTGAGCCATCTCGCCCGGTACAGTGCCTCCCGGGCGGCGGCGGGTGACCCGGGCAGATCATCCCATTTGGTGTAACCGCGCACCAGAGCGCCCTGGTCGCGCGCTGTGTGGATCCACTCGATCCAGGGCCGCCGTTGGGCGGCATCCAGGCGGCCCGTCGCGCCCAGCAGCAGCAGCGGCATGCGGTCGCACCACGCGTTGAAGACCGCCATCGTGGCATGCATCAATCCCACGTTCGCGTGCACGGCCACAGCCATGGCCTTGCCTGTGACTTTGGCATAACCGTGGGCGATCGCCACCGCATGCTCTTCGTGCAGGCACAGCAGCATCTGTGGTGCGCGATTGCCCAGGTGGTTCACCAGGCTGTCATGCAGGCCGCGATAGCTCGCCCCGGGGTTGAGGGCGATGTAGGGAAGGTCCAGAGCCTGAAGGGTCTCGGCGATGACGTCGCTGCCGAACATGGGTTGGCCCGGGCTGTATGAGGCTGGCTGCTCCCCGGGATTCAGGAGCGGTGCCGGCGTACGGTCCGGAGCGGTGCTGACGGGCTTTTGCATAAATGGGTTCGTGTTGTGCGCGGAGGCGGGTCGGAGACGGCTCATTGCCGTGGCGGAATCTGAATGAGTGTCCCGATCTGCTGAGGAGTCAGCGGGGAAGACAGCGTCTTGAATGCCGTGCCTTCGCGGACCATTGCATCGATTCCATTGACCTTGTCCGGATCCAGCATGGCTTTTGGATGAAACTCATCGCGGACCCGGCGCGCGGTATCCAGGTCGACCTTTGCGAATTTGGCGTACGCCTTCAGGGCATCATCCCCGCTGTACATCCAATCCAGCGTTTCGCGATAGGCGTCCATGAACTTCTGGATGGCATCGTGTTTGTCTTTCAGGGCCGATGCGTTGCTGATGTTGACCCGGACACTCTCGTGCCGGATTTCGTCCAGGTCGTAGGCCTTGCCGACGATCCGGATCTTCCCGTTGGCGAGATCCTTGAAGCCGAATGGCGGCGAAGCCCAGCCCACATCCACCTGCCCGCTCATGACCTGCGTGAGCGTCGATACGGCGTTCCCGGTGGGAACGAGCTTCGATTTCAGGCCATACGCCTTCGCGAACCCCAGCGCGATGCTGTTGGTGGAAGACCCGTGTGTAGAGTAGGCGATGGTGGTGTCCTCCGCCGCGTCCTTGATGCTTTTCAGCTTGGAGTCGGAACGTACATACCAGAACTCTCCAGACCCTGTCGCTTCCGAGCTGATGATGCGCACCGGCGCGCCTTTTGCGTATGCCGCAAATACCCCGATGGTCCCCACCCCGGTGCCGATGTCCACGCTGCCCGAAATGACGGCTTGCATGGTTTCGCCCCCGCCCTGCGTGTAGAGCAGCTCGAGGTCGAGTCCGTGCTTCTTGAAAATTCCGGCATCAGTCCCGAGCTGGACAATGCCTGTGTCCCAATTTCCGTGCTGCCCGATGGCGACCTTGAGCGTCTGTGCCGCGAACGCGGACGACGAACACACGCAGGCCAGCAGGGCAGCACCCAGCATCGAGGTCAAGGGCTTGATCATCATGGTGTCTCCTGGTGGTTTATTTATTTATTCATTTATGTGTTTGCTCGGCCGGCGCGCGTTTGCAGGCCGTGAGTTTCGGGGGTGCTAGCGGGCGACGGCCCCCCTGAAACGTACGTGAACGTTCTTTGTCTGCGTGAATCCAATCAACTCGTCGAAGCATTCTTCCCGGCCCGTGCTGGATTGTTTGAAGCCGCCGAACGGGGCCGAGAGGAAGTGGCGTCCGACTTCGTTCACCCAGACGTAGCCCGCTTCGATTCGCTCGGCCGTGCGCAGTGCCGTGGAGAGGTCGTTGGTCCAGATGGAGCAGGTCAGTCCGTACTCCAGCGCATTGACCTGCGAGATGACGGCTTCCTCGTCGTTCCAGCGCAGGACGGACAGCACGGGTCCGAAGATTTCTTCCCGGGCGATGCGCATGTCCGCCGTCACGTCGCTGAAGATGGTGGGCATGACGAACAGGCCTTTTGAGAGCGCGGGGTCATCCGGGACCCGTCCACCGTAGGCCAGGGTGGCGCCTTCGCGCTTGCCATGCTCGATGTATTCCAGAATCCGCTGATGCTGCCGCGCGTCCACGATGGCTCCCATGGTCGTGGCGGACAGTTGTGGCAAGCCCGGCTTGAATTCCGGCAAGCGCTGCAGTACGGCAGCGAGCACCTGGTCGTGAATGGCTTCGTGCAGGAACACCCGACTGGTCGAACCGCAGGATTGGCCGCACCAGGCGAAGTTCATCCCGGCGACTATGGCGTCCGCCAGCGCCGGGAGATCGCTGTCGGGGAAGCCGATCAGCGCGTTCTTGCCGCCGAGCTCGAGTAGAACCGGTTTCAGAGTGTCCGAAGCGGCCTTCATTACGGCGCGGCCCGCGACGATGCTGCCGATGAGGCCAATCTTCGCTACGCCGGGGTGCCGCACCAGCGCCTCTCCGGTTTCCTTTCCGTGGCCGGTCACGACGTTGAAGACCCCGCGAGGGAACACATCGTTCCAGAGTTCGGCCAGCCGCAGCGTCGACAGGGGCGCCTGTTCCGGCGGCTTGACGATCACGGTGTTGCCGGCCGCCAGCGGCGCGGCGACTTTTCCGGCGGAAAACATGACGGGATGGTTGAACGCCCCAATACGGGCTACGACGCCGAGCGGCTGACGTAACGTGAAGTTGAACCGCCCGCTACCCATGGGGATCGTTTCGCCCTTGACTTGGGTGATCAGGCCCGCGAAGAACTCGAGCTGCTGGGCGGCGGCTTCGATGTCGCCTGACATGGGGGTGATGGCATTGCCGCCGTCGTAGGCATCGATGAGCGCCAGCTCGTCGCGGTGGCGGCGGATGACGTCAGCCGCGTGGCGGAGGACGCGCGCCCGCTCGAACGGCGGCGTGTCGCGCCATTGGCGAAAAGCCGTATCTGCGGCCCGGACGGCGGCGTCCACGTCGCGATCCGAAGCATCGGCGCACGGCCCGAGTGCCGTTCCATCTCCGGGACTGAAGAGTTCCCAGGACGCGCCACGCTCGGCTTCGTGCCACTCGCCGCCGTAGAACAGCTGCCGGTGTGCGGGCAGGACGGGCGGGAGCGAAGATGAGAGGGCGGGCGTGGGGGTGGGTGGCATGGGATCGTCCTGAGGCGTCTCGGAATGAGGTTCATGTTAAGAACGGGTAGGGTGGGCGTCCAGAACGGCTTTTGTTGCTCTGCTCAAAGTATTTTGTATGGCTCGTGCTATAGTGGGCTGGCGCCTCCACGAGGCGGCAACGTGGCCGTATGTTCCGATCCGCTTTGCTCAGGGGGCCGTCATCAATCTACGCCAACTCCGCTATTTCACCCGCATCGTCGAAGCCGGCAGCATCACGCAGGCCGCCAATGAACTGTATGTGGCACAGCCGGCCCTGGGTTCTCAGATGCGCCTGCTGGAGGCCGAGCTTGGCGTCAACCTGCTGCAGCGGCATTCGCGCGGAGTCCGCACCACGCCGACGGGGGATCTGCTCTACCGCCGCGCGCTGCCCATCCTCCAGGATCTGGAGTCCTTGCGCCAGGAGGTCATGGCATCGGGCCATGGCCGTCGGGAAAGCCTGGTTTTGGGGGTGACCCCCGGAATCGCCAACGTCCTGGGCAGCGGCCTGCTGGTGCAGGCGCGCGACGCCGTTCCCACCGTGCACATCAGCCTGGTCGAGGAAATGAGCTACGTGCTGGCCGATGCCGTGATGCGCGCGGATGTGGATCTGGCGCTGGCCTACGAGGTCGGCGACAAGCCTGCGTTGCGGAGCACCGCGTTGCTCCAGGAAGAACTGGTGTTTGTCTCGAAGCCGTCGTCTCCCTTCTCGCAATGCGACGAAGGCGGGGCGGCGGAGATCACGCTGGCGCAGGCTGTGTCGCACCCGCTGGTCCTGGCCGACGGGCGCGATCCCGTCCGCCGCCTGATCGAGAGAGAGGCGGGGCGGCTGGCCTGCGTGTTCAGCGTGGCGTACGAGGCATCCTCCATTTCGACGATGAAGAACATCATCCTGCACGGCGAGGCCGCGGGCATCCTGCCGCGCGGCACCGTGATGGCGGAGTTGCGCTCAGGCGCCCTGCGAATGCGCAGGATCGTCAAACCGACGCTGTGCCGGCGGCTCTACCTGATCGAACGTGCCCAGCGGCAGCCGCTGCAGGCGGAATCTGCCGTGCTGGCGTTCATCAATGCCATGGTGGACCAGTTCGCGCGGGAGCAGGGCGATCTGGTTCATGACCTTCATCGCGTGGCGCCGGGGTAGAGGTTGACGCGGGCATCGACCAGGCACGCATCGGGAGTCTCGGGGTGGATGTCCAGCCGGAAGGCGGGGATGTAATCCAGCGTCAGGTGCAACGTGTCGCCGGCGGCCAGCGTGCGGGAGCCGCCCATCCGTGGCGGAAAATCCAGCCTGAACCGGCCTTGCGTGCAGTACAGGATGGTGTCGCCGGGGCGCAGTGCGATGGCCTGGGTACCGCGCCGCAGATCGATGCAGCCATGGGCGTGCTTGCGCCGGAGCATCAGGTTGAAGTCGCGCGCCGGGCCGCCGAGCAGCTCGGCGGTATAGGGCGTCTCACCCGCGAAGTACAGTCTTGAGCCCGGTTCCAGCAGCGTGACGGCCCCCGTGTCGGTCCGCGTCAGGCGCACGGCGCCCCCGTCGGTCACCATCAGGATGCGGTCGTAGCCCTCCCAGGCTGAAAACGGACCCGGCGCATTGATCTCGGCGGCGCTCACGCGCCAGACGCAGTCCTCCAGGCTCGCGCCTTCGGGATGGATGGCAAGCTGGCGCGTGATTCCGCCGCCGTTCTTCCAGGGTTGCGGCCGAATTTCCTCGGCGGTGGTGATCCGGATCTGGTCGTGCATGTGGGCGGTGGTGACGGTGCGGGTTTTGCGTCGGGCCGTCGGGTGACGGGTCGGCTCCTGAATTTAATACAATACGGGCCTTGTTTCCCCGATTTCCCTATTCCGTTTGACACCATGCTAGACACCAATCTGCTGCGCAAGGACCTGGACCAGGTGGTTCGCACGCTCGCTCGCCGCGGCTTTGTTTTCGACGCGGATCGCTATCACGCGCTGGAAGCCCGACGCAAGTCCGTCCAGGTGCGCACCGAGGAACTTCAGGCTCGCCGGAACGCGCTGGCCAAGCAGATCGGCCAACTGAAGTCGCGTGGCGAAGACGCATCCGGCCTGCTGGCTGAGTCGCAGTCCATCCCCGATCAGCTCAAGGTGCTGGAGCAGGACCTGGCGGCCGTGCAACAAGAACTGCGGGACTGGCTCATGACCATTCCCAATCTGCCTGATGACAGCGTGCCTGACGGCCTGTCGGATGCGGACAACGTTGAAGTGCGGCGCTGGCTGCCCGCTGCGGCGGACGCCAATGGCAATCCGGCGCCGCTGGCGTTCCAGCCCCGGGACCATGTGGACCTTGCCGAGCCGTTCGGGCTGGACTTCGAATCGGCGCGTGCCCTGGTCGGTGCGCGCTTCATGATGCTGCGCGGCCCCATTGCCCGGCTGCACCGGGCGCTGGCGCAGTTCATGCTGGATCTGCAGACGGGCGAGCATGGCTACCAGGAATGCTATACCCCGTACATCGTGAACAGCGAGACGCTGTTCGGGACCGGGCAGCTTCCCAAGTTCAAGGACGACATGTTCTGGGTGACGCGTGGCGGCAAGGGCAGCACGCCGGATGACGAGGGGCAGGCCGAAGAGCTCTATCTGATTTCCACGGCCGAGATTCCGCTGACTGGCACCGTGCGCGACCGCATCGTGGATGCCGCAGACCTGCCCATCCGGTTGACGGCGCATACGCCGTGCTTTCGCTCCGAGGCCGGCAGTGGCGGCCGCGACCTGCGCGGACTGATCCGCCAGCACCAGTTCGACAAGGTGGAGATGGTGCAGATCGTGCATCCGGACGAGTCCTGGAAGGCATTGGACGAGATGGTGGGGCATGCGGAACATGTGCTTCAGGCGCTGCGTCTGCCCTACCGGGTGGTGCTGCTGTGCACGGGCGACATGGGCTTCAGCTCGGCCAAGACCTTCGACCTGGAAGTCTGGCTGCCGGCGCAGAACACCTGGCGGGAAATCTCGTCCGTGTCCAATTGTCTGGGCTTCCAGGCACGGCGCCTGCAGGCGCGTTTCCGTCCGGCGGGACCCAAGGCCAAGCCGGAGTTCGTCCACACGCTGAACGGTTCGGGGCTCGCCGTGGGCCGCGCCATGGTCGCAGTCCTGGAAAACTACCAGCAGGCGGACGGCAGCATTGTCGTGCCCGACGTGCTGCGGCCTTATATGGGCGGCCTGGAAGTCATCCGGGCGGATTGATCGGAGATCTCCTCATGGCGACTGGTCCAACCCTGTGGAAAAACCTTCGCCTGGTGCCGCCCGGTTGGAGCGCGGGCGAGATAGCGGCCTGCGATCTGCTCACCGAAGGGGGCCGCATCGTGTGGCTGGGCGCGCCGGGGGAGGCGCCTGCTGATCTCGCTTCCGGCGCGGCTCACCGCGATCTGGGCAACGCGCTGGTCACTCCGGGGCTGGTCGATTGCCATACCCACCTCATTCACGGCGGCCAGCGCGCCGACGAATTTGCCATGCGGCTGGCCGGCGCCAGCTACGAAGCGATTGCGCGGCAGGGCGGCGGCATCCTTTCCAGCGTACGTGCCACGCGTGCCGCATCCGAGGACGAGCTGTTTGCCCGGGCCTTGCGCCGGCTCGATGCGCTGCGCGCCGAGGGTGTCACGGCCATCGAAATCAAGTCGGGCTATGGGCTGGATCTGGCGACGGAGCGCAAGATGCTGCGGGTGGCCAGGCGGCTGGGAGAAGTCCGCCCCGTGACGGTGCGTACGACCTTCCTGGGGGCCCATGCACTGCCCCCGGAATATGCAGGTCGCGCCGATGAATACATTGACCTGGTGTGCGACATCATGCTGCCGGTGCTGGACGAGGAGGGGCTGGTCGACGCCGTGGACGTGTTCTGCGAGAACATCGGGTTTTCGCTGGCGCAGTCCGAACGGGTGCTGCAGGCCGCCACGCAGCGGGGCCTGGCTGTCAAGATGCATGCCGAGCAGTTGTCTCTGATGGGCGGCACGGCGGTGGCCGCGCGCTACGGGGCCTTGTCCGCCGATCATCTGGAATATTTGGACGAAGCCGGCGTGAAGCTCATGCATGATGCCGGAATGGTGGCCGTGCTGCTGCCGGGGGCCTTCTATTTCCTGCGTGAAACGCGCCGTCCGCCCATCGATCTGCTACGTCGCCACGGCGTACCGATGGCACTGGCGACCGACTGCAACCCGGGGACTTCTCCGAGCACGTCCCTGCTGCTCATGATGAACATGGCCTGCACGTTGTTTCGCATGACGGTGGGCGAAGCGCTGGACGGGGTGACGCGGCACGCGGCGGACGCCTTGGGCGCCCCCAGCGTGAGCGGCCGCCTGGCGGTGGGACATCTGGCCGACTTTGTGGCCTGGCACGTCGACAGCCCGGCCGAGCTCGCTTACTGGACCGGCCTGCCTCGCTGCGGTCTGGTCGTGCGACACGGCGAGGTTGTGCATGAGGCGGCCCTCTGATCGGCAGGGCGCTGGATCAAGGGACCAGCAGTTCGGGCTGATCCACGGTATACGAGCCGTCCAGCACATGGCGGGACAGGGCTTCGATGTCGGGAGCGAGCAGCCGGTCCTGTTGATAGAACGGCACTTCCTTGCGGATCTGCCCATGCAGCGCCTGTAGTGGCGCCGACGTTTTCAGCGGTGCGTGGAAATCGATGCCCTGCGCCGCACACATCAGTTCGATGCCGATGATGTGAGCCGTGTTGCGGGCCATGGGCACGAGCCTGCGCGCGGCGAAGGTCGCCATGCTGACATGGTCCTCCTGGTTGGCGGATGTGGGCAGGCTGTCCACGCTGGCCGGATGGGCCAGGGACTTGTTCTCCGAGGCCAGCGCCGCAGCCGTGACGTGGGCAATCATGAAGCCGGAATTCAACCCCGCGGACGGGACCAGGAAGGGCGGCAGGCCCGAGATGCTGGCGTCGATCAGCAGGGCGACGCGTCGTTCGGACAGGCCGCCGATCTCTGCGAGGGCCAGGGCCAGGATGTCGGCCGCGAAGGCCACCGGTTCGGCGTGGAAGTTTCCGCCCGAGATCACCTGGTCCGGCAGGCCGTTCTGTCCGGGAAACACCAGCGGATTGTCGGTGACGGCGTTGGCTTCGATGAGCAGCGTGCGGGCGACCTGCTCCATGAGATCGAGCGCGGCGCCCATCACCTGCGGCTGACAACGCAGGCTGTATGGATCCTGCACCTTGTCGTCCGCCACGATGTGCGACTTGCGGATGGCGCTGCCGGCCAGCAGTGTGCGGTACATGTGCGCCGCGCGGGTTTGACCGGGTTGCCCCCGGATCTCGTGCACGCGCGGATCAAACGGTGCGTCGCTGCCCTTCGCGGCGTCCACGCTCATGGCACCGGCGAGCACGGCACTGTGAAACAGGCGTTCCGCCAGGAAAAGCCCGTGCAGCGCAAGCGCCGTGGATACCTGGGTGCCGTTGATGAGTGCGAGGCCTTCCTTGGCGGCCAGGTGGATGGGTGCAAGTTCCGCTTGCGACAGGGCCTGGTCGGCGGGCAGCCATTGGCCGTGCGCCAGGATGCGGCCTTCGCCGATCAGCGCCAGTGTCATGTGCGCCAGAGGCGCCAGGTCGCCCGAAGCGCCGACCGAGCCCTGTTCGGGGATATGCGGGATGAGCCCGGCGTTGAAGATGCCCAGCAGTGCCCTGACGACGTGTGTCCGGATGCCCGAATAGCCGCGCGCCAGACTGCCGATCTTCAGTGCCATCACCAGGCGCACGATACGCGGCTCCAGCGGTTCGCCCACGCCGACGGAATGGGACAGGATAAGGTTGCGCTGGAGCTGTTCGAGCTGTTCATCGGCGATCCGGGTCTTGGCGAGCTTGCCGAAGCCGGTGTTGATCCCGTAGGCCGGCGCGCCCTGCGCGATGATGGTCTGCACGATGGCCGCCGAGTCCTCCATGGCGGTTTCGGCCCGCGCGGGCAGCGTCAGCGCCACCTCGCCGCGCCAGATGCGGCGCAACTGGTGCAAGTCGACCGCCCCCGGCTCCAGCATCAGCGTGTCCGCCATGTCAGGTCCCCCGCGAAGTCCCCGAAACCATCGGCAGATTCAGCCCGTAGTCTCGGGCCTTGGCGATGGCGGCGGGATAGCCGGCGTCCGCATGGCGCATCACGCCGCTGGCGCAATCGTTGACCAATACCCGCGCCAGGCGGCGGGCCGCCGCGTCCGTGCCGTCCGCCACGATGACCATGCCGGCGTGCTGGCTGTAGCCCATGCCTACGCCGCCGCCGTGGTGGAAGGACACCCAGCTCGCGCCGCTGGCCGTGTTCAGCAGCGCGTTGAGCAACGGCCAGTCGGAGACCGCGTCCGTGCCGTCGCGCATGGCCTCGGTCTCCCGGTTGGGACTGGCGACCGAGCCGGTATCCAGATGATCACGGCCGATCACGATGGGCGCTTTCAATTCGCCCGATCGCACCATCTCGTTGAAGGCCAGGCCGGCCACGTCGCGTTCTCCCAGCCCCAGCCAGCAGATGCGGGCCGGCAGCCCCTGGAATTCGATGCGCTCGCGGGCCATGTCCAGCCAGTGGATCATGTGCGTGTTGCGCGGGAACAGCTCCTTCAGCTTCTGGTCCGTCTTGTAGATGTCCTGCGGATCGCCCGACAGGGCCACCCAGCGGAATGGCCCTTTGCCTTCGCAGAACAGCGGGCGGATGTAGGCTGGCACGAAACCGGGGAAGTCGAAGGCGTTTTGCACCCCGGCGTCGAAGGCCGCCTGGCGGATGTTGTTGCCGTAGTCCACGGCGGGGATGCCAAGCGCGTGCAAGTCCAGCATGGCCTGTACGTGGCGGGCGCAGGACTGGCCGGCCGCCGCGCGCAGCCGTTCGTGCTGTGCCGGATCGTTCTGTGCGGCCCGCCATTGTTCCACCGTCCAGCCGGCCGGCAGGTAGCCGTGAATGAGGTCGTGCGCCGACGTTTGGTCGGTGACCAGGTCCGGACACAGGCCGCCCGCCCGGGCGCGCCGGGCGATGTCGGGGATGATGTCGGCGGCATTGCCCAGCAGTCCGATGGAGACGGCTTCACTTCTCTGGGTGTGTTGCCGGATCAGGCCCAGTGCCTCGTCCAGATTGCTGGCCTGTCGGTCCAGGTAGCGCGTGCGCAGCCGGAAGTCGATGTGGTCCTGCTGGCACTCGATGGTCAGTGAGGAGGCGCCCGCGAAGCTGGCCGCCAGGGGCTGCGCGCCCCCCATGCCGCCCAATCCGGCCGTCAGTATCCAGCGGCCCCGCATGGATCCGCCGAAGTGCTGGCGGGCAGCCTCGGCGAAGGTCTCGTAGGTGCCTTGGACGATGCCCTGGGTGCCGATGTAGATCCAGCTCCCGGCCGTCATCTGGCCGAACATGAACAGACCGGCGCGGTCCAGCTCATTGAACTTTTCCCAGGTGGCCCATTTCGGAACCAGGTTGGAATTGGCGATCAGTACGCGCGGGGCGTCCGGGTGGGTCTTGAAGACCCCGACCGGCTTGCCCGACTGGATGAGCAGCGATTCGTCCTCGCCCAGTGTGCGCAGGCTCTGGAGAATGGCGTCGAAGCAGGCCCAGTTGCGGGCCGCGCGTCCGATCCCGCCGTAGACCACCAGATGCTTGGGATTTTCGGCGACCGCCGGGTCCAGGTTGTTCTGGATCATGCGATAGGCGGCCTCGATCACCCAGTTGCCGCAGTGGAGTTGCCCGCCGGTAGGCGCGTGAATTTCACGGCCGTCGTCGTAGCGGGGATCGTCGGAGGGATCTGCGGGGCTCATGGTCTGCTCCATGAAAGGGCTGGGCGGTGCTGGCGCGCGGCTAGCCGGGGCCCGACCGCCTGGAAGAAAAGAACAGGATCAAATGTATAGTGGGCTTTGTTAAATGTCTATACATATAAGTCCGCGAACCTGCTGCCCGGTAGCCCGGAATCAGAGGAACCCTTGCGGACTCCGGTGCGGCCCGACGCGGCCCAGCCGGTGCGCCCCGTTGTTCAGAGGTCGAGGACGCGGCCCCGGTTCAACTGCTCGCGCCCGTCCAGCAACTGCCGTATCTGGCGCATCAGCGCCAGTTCAGGTGCCGAGCGGCTGTGGTGCAGGAAGGGCTTCTTGATGCGGCCGATGCCGTGTTCGGCCGAGATGCTGCCGCCCACACGTTCAACCTCCTCGTACACCAGCGACTCGACCGCGCCCAGGTCCACCGGCGGGTGGGGGCCGGTAGACAGGTGCAGATTGCCGTCGCCCAGGTGCCCGAACAGCAGCCGACGCGCGTCCGGCCAGCGGGCATCCAGCCGGGCGCAGGCGCGTTCCATGAATCCCGGCAGGGCTTGCAGCGGGATCCCCACGTCGAAGGCGACGTAAGGCTGCATGCCGTGCAGGATTTCGCCGATGGCATCGCGCAGGCGCCAGAGTTGCGCGGCCTGTTGCCGGCTCTGGGGAAGGATGGCGTCCAGCGCCCGTCCGCTGGCGATACGCTCTTCCAGAAAATGGTGCAGCGCCTTGCCGTCGCCGTCGTCCGGCCGGCCGCTTTCGACTTCCAGCAGCACGCACAGCGGGTAGGCGCCGTCGAAGGGCTCGTGGGAGCCCAAGGTCTGCGCGGCGGCCTGCAGGTAGCCGCGCCACATCACCTCGAACGAGGACAGCGTGGGCAGCGTACTGCGAGCGGCTTTCAGCAGTTCCGTCAATTGGTTGAAGTCGGCCAGCGCCACCAGAGCGCTGTGGCGTTCGACCGGCTTGGGAAACAGCCGCAGCACCGCCCGTGTGACGATGCCCAGCGTGCCCTCCGTACCGATGAACAAGTGCTTCAGATCCAGTCCCGTGTTGTTCTTCAGGCCCTGGTTCATCATGGTGAGTACCGTGCCGTCGGCCAGCACGACTTCCAGGCCCAGCACCAGTTCGCGCATGGTGCCGTAGCGCAGCACCCGGTTGCCGCCGACGTTGGTGGCGATGTTGCCGCCGATCTGGCAGGAAGCGCGCGCCCCGCAGTCCATGGGGAAATACCAGCCCTGGGCTTCCACCCGCTGGCACAGAGCCTCCAGCACCACGCCGGCCTGCACCGTCACGGTGCCGCTGACGGCATCCAGCGCCTCGACCTTATCCATGAGCTCCAGCGATAGCACCACGTCGCCGGGATCAGGGATGGCGCCCCCCGCCATGCCAGTGCGGCCGCCCTGGATCGTCATCCGCTGGTTCTCCGCCACGCAGGCCCGGACGATGGCGGCGACCTCGGCCGTCGTGCGCGGGCGCAGCACCTGTGCAGGCAGACCTTCGGCCTTCAGTCCGCTGCCGTCCTGCAGGTAGCGCGACAGGTCGTCGTCGGGCCCCAGGCTGGAGATCCTCTTCGATAGCGTTTGCAAGGTAGGCATCCCGTTTCCTCTCATCGTTCCCAGAACGCGTTGCGGTCCAGGTAATTCTGCAGGAACTGCTTCAATCGTTCCTGCTGCACATCGCGAAAGAGTGTGGCGGGCGGGCCGCTGGCCGCGATCTTGCCCTGGTCAAGGAAAATCACCCGATCCGCAACCTGTGCCGCAAAGCCCATTTCATGCGTCACGACCATCATGGTCATGCCGTCGTGCGCCAGATTCTTCATGACCTGCAGCACTTCGCCCACGAGTTCCGGGTCCAGCGCGGACGTGGGTTCGTCGAACAGCATGATGTGCGGCTCCATGGCGAGCGCTCGCGCGATCGCCACGCGCTGCTGCTGGCCGCCCGACAGCCGGATGGGATAGGCGTCCGCCTTGGCGGCCAGGCCCACCCGCTCCAGCATGGCCATCGCTTTGCGGCGGGCCTCGTCGCGCGACAGCCGCTTGACGCGGATCAGCGCCTCGGCCACGTTCCCCAGCGCCGTCATGTGGGGCCACAGATTGAAGTGCTGGAAGACCATCCCCACGTGCTGGCGCACGCGGTTGATTTCGGCGGTCGTGGCGTCGCGCCGCCCTTGGCCCTGATTCACGTAGCCCAGAAGCTGGCCTTCGATGAAAATCTCGCCGGCGTCGTATTTTTCGAGGAAGGCAATGGAGCGCAGCAGCGTGCTCTTGCCCGAACCCGACGGGCCGATGATGCAGATGACCTCCGAGCGGCGCACTCCCAGCGAAATGCCGTCGAGCACACGGTTGGGTCCGAAGTGCTTGCTGATGCCGCGAATGTCGATCAGCGGCGCGTCGGGGCTGAGGGGCTGGGTTGCCGTGGGCGTCATGGTGCGGTTCTCTCAATGCTGCAGGAATCGGCTGGCCCTGGCTTCGGCCCAGCTTCCCAGTTTCTGTGTGACGCCGACCAGCAGCAGATAGCAGACGCTCAGGATCAGCATGGTCTGTACGTAGATGAACTGCTCGGAGCCGATCTGGGTCAGGATCGCGGTCAGCTCGGGGACCGTGACGATGGACAGGACCGAGGTTTCCTTGCTCAGGATAATGATCAGGTTCACCAGCGACGGGGTGATGATGACCAGCATCTGTGGAAGCTGCACGCGCCAGATGGTCGTCAGGCGCGACATGCCCAGGCATTGCGCGGCCTCGAGGTGGCCACGCGGAACCGATGTGAAGCCCGAGCGGAAGACTTCGGCGAAGTAGGCGCTGCCGTAGATGGCCAGCGCGATGATCCCGGCATCCAGCGCCTGCAGCGAGAGACCGAAATTCGGCCCGCCATAGTAGAGGATGAAGAGCTGCACCAGAAAGGGCGTGGTGCGCAGGACTTCGATGTAGATGCGCAGGACCGTGCGCACCCAGCGTCCCGCGAAGAGCTGCAGGACCGCGATCAGGAACCCCAGCGCCATGCCCAGCACGACCGCGCCCAGCCAGCTCACGATGGTGATGCCGAATCCGGACAGCACCTGCGGCCCGTATTGCTGGATCAGGGAAAGGCTGGCCGTCATCTACGCGCGCTCGAAATGCCGCTCGGCGAAGTGGCCCAGCACGGAGAGGATCCCGTTGACGGCCATGTACATCAGGCCCGCCGCGACATAGGCTTCCAGCGGACGAAAGGTGCTGGCTGCGATGTTCTGGGCCGTGCGGGTGATCTCCGCCACACCGACCACCGAGATCAGCGACGACGCCTTGACCAGCAGGATCATTTCATTGACCAGCGAGGGCGCTGTAAGCTTGAGCGCCTGGGGAATCTCGATGTGGACCAGGGTGGCGAACCGCGAGATGCCCAGCATTTGCGTGGCCTCGATCTGCCCACGCGGGATTCCCAGGAAGCCGCCCCGCAGGATCTCCCCCAGGTAGGCGCCTTCGCACAACGAAACGGCCGCGATGGCGGCGACGTCCGGGGAGACGTTGATTCCCAGGGTGGGCAGGAAATAGTAGGCGAGCATGAGCTGCACCAGCAGCGGCACGCCGCGGAAGACGAAGGTGTAGAAATTGCCCAGCCGGCGCATCGGCGGACGAGGCGACAGGCAGGCGCTGACCACGGCGATGGCGATCAGGAATCCAATCAGCAGCCCGACCGCAGAGACGAACACGGTCATCTGCGCCGCGCGCAGCAGCAGGGGCAGGGCATGCAGGAAAGACTGGGCGTCAAACATCAGGTCGACTGAAGTGCAACGTGAGAGGGCGCGCGCACCGCGTCAGGTCCGTGCGCCCCCCTCATCGAACCGCGCGGCCGGCCGTATGCGGGCCGGTCAGCGGGATCCGCGATCAGACGTTGGGAACGAAGTCCGCCGTCGGGACGTCCATCTCCATGCCGAACCACTTCTTCTGCAGGGCCGCCAGCCGGCCGTCCTTGTGCATGGTCAGGATCACGTCGTCGATCGCCTTGATGAGCGAGTCGCTGTTCGCGCCCTTGTGGCCCATGAAGGCAAAGTAGACCTTCTTCCCGATGCTGGGCTGGACCACCGCGAACGTGTCGGGGCGCTCCTTGGCGACCACGGCGATGTTGGTGATGGAGTTGCCCACGGCGAAGATACGTCCGTTCGCCAGGTCTGCGTAGGCCTGGTTGAAATCCACGTATTCGCGAACTTCCGGAGCCGGCTTCAGCGAGTTGGCGTACGTCTTGGTCTGATCCAGCTGCGCCGATCCTCGCTGGCTGCCGATCACTTTGCCGGCAATGTCTTCGGGCTTGGTGAAGGCCGTGTTCTTGGCGCTCTTCAGGAGCGCCACGGTACCGTCGGCGATGGGAAGCGTGAAGTGGTAGCGCTCCTTGCGCGCCTTGGTGACGTTCAAGGGTCCCGCCACGAAGTCGAACTTGTTGGCGTCCAGCCCGGGCAGCACACTGGCCCACGGCAGGTCGATGAAGCGGATTTTCACGCCCAGCGCCTTGCCGACCTCGGCGAAGAATTCTTTATTGAAGCCTTCCTGCTTGCCGTCCTTCAGAAAGTCGAACGGCGCGAACTGCATTTCGGTGCCAATGACCAGTTCTCCGGCCTTGTGGACATCGGCCAGCTGGTCGGCCTGCGCGGGCAGGGTGAAGGAAGCGGCCGCAAGGCAGGTACTGGCCAGCAGCCATTTGAACGTCCGGGTCATGCGCATGATGTGAGCTCCTCCTGATGCCTGCGCAGCGTCAGCCGCGCCTGTACCAATCGTTATGTGTCAGCGGCGGAATGAGGGCTTTTCAAGGCCCTGAAAAAGTATATACATTGGCAATGTGCTGTCAACGAACGTCGGCGTTGCAGCGGGGTTTCCCGGCAGATGCGGAGGGGCTCGCCGCGCGGCTGGCGTGTAAGGATACTATGGATCGCGAAGAACTCTGGACCGGACGTGATGATTCCGCCGAGAGTGGGGATACGCGCAGGCTCTACCAGACGATGAGCACACGGCCCGCGTGGTGGCGCGGTTGATGTGGATGCTGCTTCAGCCTTGAGGTCCGCGGAATCGGTCAGTTGGCTGTCCGGCTTGCCGCGATTGTTCACGGACTCGGTTGGCGCACAGGTTCCGGTGATCCCGGCGGACGCTAGGTCCGGCCGGCCAGCTTGTAGCGATTCCCGGGGTACCACATGGTGGCCTGTGAGGCGAACGCGCCGCCCGAGAACGTCGTTCTGTCCAGCACCAGACAGGGTTGAGCCGGCGGGATGTCCAACGGGGTGGCAATTTCTTCGGGCGGCAGCTTGACCTCGATGGTATAGAGCCCGCTGGGTCCGGGAGCCGCCCGCATCAGGTATTCGTTGGGGGTGGTATCGGTCCAGTCCTGATCGAGGTAATCCGGCATGCGGTGGGCGTCGACCACGCGATCTTCGAGCTGGATGGGCATGGCGTTTTCATAATGCACGATGATCGAACGAAAGAGCGGCGCCCCTGCCCCCAGATGAAAGCGCTGTGTCTGGTTGGCTGTGACCTGCGTGCGATCCAGGTGCAGCACCCGGCAGGAATGGCGATGCCCTCGATCCCTGATGTCCTGCGCGATGCTGCGGATTTCGATCAGTGTGGAAGGAATCTTGGCTGCGGCGACATATGTTCCCGACCCCTGGTACCGTACCAGGACCTGGTCGGCGGTCAGCTCCCGCAATGCGCGGTGCACGGTCATGCGTGACACGCCGAACTGCCGGCACAGCGCCAGTTCCGTCGGAATCAGGTCGCCTTCGGTCCAGACGCCCTGTTGAACCTGTGCGAGCACGTAGTCCTTGACGCGCTGGTAGGCGGGGATGGCCCGATCGGCAGGCGGGGAAACCTGTGCCTTGCGGTGCATGGCAAGCGTCCTGTTGGGGGTTGGGGCTCATTCTATGCTAAGATGCGCGCCTTGACCGCAGTCGTGCCGGAGAGGTGGCAGAGTGGTCGAATGTACCTGACTCGAAATCAGGCGTACGGTTTCCCCGTACCGTGGGTTCGAATCCCACCCTCTCCGCCAGAACGTCAATAAAATCGGGCTGCTACTCTCGAGTCATGCGCCATCCCCTTCATCCTGTTCTGGTTCATTTCCCCATCGCCTGCTGGTCCCTCGCGACCTTTGCAGACTTCGCGAGCCTGCGGTCAGGCCAGTCCTTATGGCATTGGTCCGCAGGTTTGCTGTCCGTCGGCTGCTTGATCGCCTTGGCGGCCATGCTGGCGGGCCTGCTCGAATTTTCACGCGTTCCGAATGGCGCGGCTCTGCGTGACACCTTTCTGCACTTGAGCCTTATGCTGGCGGCGTTCTTGCTGTACGCCTTCCGCTTGGTGTTGCGGATGGATCATGCGCATCCTTTGCCCCCTGACGCGCTTTCTCTGTCAATCGACGCAGCAGCGTTCATCGTGCTCCTCGCCGGTGGCTGGCTGGGAGGGCGGCTTGTCTTCGGTTACGGCATCGGCCGGTAAACCGATCCTCGAGGCGACCGGCGACTACGCGGTGGGTTGATACCGCCTTGGTGGGTCCCATCGACCTGATGAACGAAATCGCGGCCGGGCATCAACTCTCGATGACCCGTGCCCGCGCATCGGTGCGTTGCTGAGAAGGCGCTGCGAGAGCTGATTGGGAGTCACCTGTTGGAATATCCAGGCCTCCACACACCATAGCCCAGGTAAAGAGGGGGGCGGGTCGGGTTGTCGGAGCTCCAGATGTCGCCTAAGATTGCGCCAAGGAGTTCCACACAACGCGTTCCATCGCACTGTGTAGAACTGCTGGGTTTTCCAGGAAAGACGCGCTTCTCGGGGGGGCGTCGGCGGATCGCAGGTGGCGCTATGGGACCAGGTATCTTGATTGTCGGGGCTGGCGGTTTGGTCGGACAAGGCGTGCTCAAGGTGGTCCTGCAGGACGC
>DATNAI010000332.1:0-3975 GCA_035572875.1 Castellaniella sp.
CCCAGCCCCGCTCACTGGGCGGCGTGCCGCTCACCGCACGATAGGTCCCACGATGAAAGTCCTGCACGCAGCCTTCATGGTCCATCCGATTCCCGGCGTCATGAACCAGATGCAATGGGAACTCATGGCCGCTGCCGAGCATGGAATGGATTGGGACACACGGCTGTTCTGCCGTTTCGCCGGAACACCGAACGGGCGCCTCATTGTTCCGGCGCCGCCATCCTCACCGTCAAGGAAAGGCGCCGTACGTCGATGGGGCGACCGGGTCGGGCTGCATCGCGCCTACTTCCGCTGGCTCGCGGAACAGGCCCCGCGCTACGACGCGATCCTGCTGCGCTATAACGCGAGCGATCCGCTGCAGGCCCGGTTCATCCGTCACACGAACACGCCTGTGTTTCCCATCCATCACACGCTGGAAGTTCCTGAATTGCGCCATTCGTACCGCGCGGCCGGCCGGTTGATCCGCGTCGGGCTGGAACAACTATCGGGTCGGTCCACGTTCGGCGCGGCAAGTGGAATCGTGGCTGTCACGGATGAAATCCTGCTCTACGAAAGAAACCGTGCGGGCGGGCCCGTCACGCCGGGATACGTCTATCCCAACGGCATCTTCTACCCGGTGCATCCTGGCACGGAGGGCGATGAGCGGGGCGGCACGCCCGAGATCCTGTTCATCGCGAGTCACTTCGCCCATTGGCACGGTCTGGACCTGCTGCTGGACAGCCTGGAGCACTCGCATTCGAAGTTCATCCTGCATCTCGTGGGGACGCTCTACCCCGCCGATCACGCCCGCGCGGCGGCCGACCCTCGTATCAGGCTGCACGGCCTGCTGGATATCGCCGACGTCCACCGGCTGTCGCAACGATGCTGGCTGGGCCTGTCCTCGTTTGCGCTGGAACGCAAGCAGATGGAGCAGGCCTGCACCCTGAAGGTGCGTGAATACCTGCTCAACGGCCTGCCCGTATACGCCAGCCACCGGGATGTGTTCCCGGACGATTTCGCCTACTACCGGATGGGGCCTCCCGACATCGAACAGATCCTGGCGTATGCCCGCTCCATCCGGTCTGCAGGCCGCCGCGAAGTGGCCGAACTCGCCCGGCCCTTCATTTCAAAATCGTCGTTGCTGGCGGGGCTGCATGGCTGGCTCGAGACCCGCGTTTCCCAGCGCAGTCCGCAAGCCGCGCAACCGCTCCCCACGCTGGCCGTCTGACACCATGGACCCCCTGGACTCCTTCTCCTCCGCCTGGCAAGTCGTCAGCGCGGAACTTGTGCTCGTGCTGGGCCTGTTCGTGGCCAAATTCGCCGGGCAGGCGTTCGGTACGCCTTTGCGGCGAGCCCTGATGCTTTACGCATGGCATACCGCCATCTGCTTCGTGGCGGTCTGGTATGCCCTTCAGAACGGCGCCGATGCGCTCGACTACTACATGCACGCGCTCGCCGGCGACATCGAGTTCCGCGCCGGCACGGCCGCCGTGAGCTTCGTGACCGTGCTCTTCGCCTCGACCCTGAGACTGTCCTTCCTCGGCACCACGCTGGTCTACCAGACTCTGGGATTCATCGGCCTGCTGGCCCTGGATGCCAGCCTGCGTCTGGCCACGGCCGGCAAACACCGCTACACAAGGCTTCTGGCGACGCTTACGGTGCTGCTGCCGTCCATCAGCTTCTGGTCATCGCTGATCGGCAAGGACGCCATTTCATTCCTGTCCATGGGCCTGATGCTCTGGGCCGCGCTGAATCTCGGACGGCGCCTCTGGCTCATGGTCGCGGCCGTCGCTCTCATGCTGATGGTGCGCCCGCACATCGCCGGGATCATGGTCATGGCGCTGGCCGGTTCGTTCGTCGTGAAGCGCAAGGTCCCCATAGGCAGAAGAATCCTTCTGGGCGGCGCGGCGCTCGCGGCCTCTGTGGTGATTGTCCCCTACGCCCTGAATTACTCGGGCCTGGGCGAAAACGCGGATGCAACCGACCTCAGCGCCTACATCGATCACCGGCAAGCAGTCAGCGAGGTCGGGACCACGAGCATCGACTTGTCCTCCATGAGCCCGCCCATGCAACTTTTCGCCTACCTGTTCCGCCCGCTTCCCTACGAGGCCGGAAGCGCGTTCGGGCTGATCGCCTCCATGGACAACGTCCTGCTCCTGTTGTTGTGCGGACTTGGACTGTGGAACAGGATCCTCGGCCGCCGCGGTTCACCGCTGGGGAACCGGACGTTCATGTGGCTGTATGTCCTGATCACCTGGACCGTGCTGGCCGTCACAACCGCAAACCTCGGAATTTCGCTGCGTCAGAAGTGGATGTTCGCTCCCGTCCTGATGTTCCTGCTGCTGTCGCGCATCGGCCGGATCCGTCTTCCGGCAAGCGCCCCACGGCACCCCGTACCCGTCATCCAATCCATCAGCCAGCCACAGCCCCAAAGATCCTTACTGCCCTGAAGAGTCAAAGCCATGCTTAATACGCCATTCTCACCCTGGCCCAGTTTTACGCAGGAAGAGGCCGACGCGGTACGCGACATCATTCTCTCGAACAAAGTCAATTACTGGACCGGTGAGCAGTGCCGGCAACTGGAACAGGAATTCGCCGACTGGTCCGAATGCCGTTACGCAGTCGCCGTCAACAACGGCACCGTGGCACTGGATCTGGCACTTCGGGCCATCGACGTGGGTGCGGGCGACGAGGTGATCGTCACGTCGCGGACCTTCCTGGCATCCGCGTCGAGTATCGTCAACGTAGGCGCCGTCCCGGTTTTCGCGGACGTCAGCCGGGATTCCCAGGACATCACGGCGGAATCGATCGCCGCCGTCCTCACTCCCCGCACACGCGCCATCATCTGCGTGCACCTCGCGGGTTGGCCCTGCGACATGGACCCCATCATGGCTCTGGCCGGCCAGCATGGACTGAAGGTGGTGGAAGACTGTGCCCAGGCGCACGGCGCCCGCTACAAGGGGCGGTCGGTAGGCTCCATCGGGCATGTGGCCGCCTGGTCGTTTTGCCAGGACAAGATCATGACCACCGGGGGCGAGGGCGGCATGGTGACCACCCAGGACCCGGCCGTCTGGCGACGCGTGTGGGCCTTCAAGGACCATGGCAAGAACTGGGACGCGGTCTACGCCCGGCACCACCCGACGGGATTCAGATGGCTGCACGAAAGCTTCGGAACCAACGGACGCATGCTGGAGGCACAAGCCGTCATCGGACGCATCCAGCTCCACCGGATGCCACAATGGCACGCCCGACGCGTGGCCAACGCCCGGCGAATCTGGGCCACGGCAGGCCGGCTGCCCGGTCTGCGCGTACCGCGCCTTCCGGAAGGCATCGAGCACGCCGCGTACAAGTGCTACGTGTTCGCCGATGCCTCTGCGCTCCCGCCCAACTGGGGCCGGGACCGCATCATGGCCGAAATCAATGCGTGCGGCGTTCCCTGCTATTCCGGGTCGTGCTCGGAGATCTACCTGGAAAAGGCATTCGATCACACCGGCTTCCGACCCGCCAACCGCCTGCCCAACGCTCGGGAACTGGGCGAGTCGGCATTGATGTTTCTGGTGCACCCCACGCTCACCGAGGCGGAGATCGACAAGACCTGCGGGGTGCTGGAAGACGTCATGAGGCGCTGCACGGCAACCGCGCCCAACGGGCGAGAGCAACCCATGCTCATGGCCTGAAAGGCGGAACTGCCCGGCATCTGCGCGCGCTTTTATGAAAATCCTCCACGTCATCACCGGCCTGAGCAATGGCGGAGCCGAAGCGGTGCTGTTCCGGCTGGTGGCCGATGACCAAGGCTCGGGCAATCAGCACACCGTGATCTCCCTCATGGATCGTGGAATCTATGCCGCTCGCCTGGAGCAGGCCGGATGCGCGGTGTACTGCCTGAACATGGCCCGGGGCCGATTCAGCGCGCGGGGTGCGATCCAGCTCTACCGGAGAATGAAGGCGCTGCAACCGGATGTGGTGCAAACGTGGATGTACCACGCCAACCTAATG
>DATNAI010000333.1:0-4415 GCA_035572875.1 Castellaniella sp.
CGCTGGCCAGCCACACCGACATTTCGGATTCCCGGTAGCTGCGAGTCACCGTAGTGAGCACCGCCACGAACAGGGACACCGACAGGATCACCGGCAGCGCGGTGATGCTGGAAAACGCAGCCAGCCCCAGCACCACGTTGGCGCCGATATCCCCGGACGCGGCTTCCCCGAGCAGGCGCACGATCAGCACGCTCAGCCACACCACCAGCAGCGTCGAAAACACGATGCCCGCGTGGCTGGTGATCTCGGAGAAGACGGCGCGCTTGAACAGTGACATGAAAAATGCGGAATAATGGACCGACTATCCGAAGACGAAAGGAAAACTCATGGAATTTAGCACAACGACTGCCGCCTCCCTGCCGCTGATCGAGACCCCGGCCCTGGCCGTGGGGATCTTTCAGGACGGCATTCTGAGCCCGGCGGCCGATGCGCTGGATCAGGCGTGCGGCGGCAAGCTGCGCGCCATCGTGCGCGCCGAATTCGACGCAGCGCGCGGCAGCAGCCTGACGCTGCACAGCCTGGATGGCGTCGCTGCGGACAGGATCATTCTACTCGGCCTGGGGCGGCAGCCCGACTATCGCGCCGAGGCGCTCGCGCAGGCCCATGAGTCGCTCGCCGGTGCCTGCCTGAAGGCGGGGGTGTCCAGCGCGGTCACGACACTGTGTGCGCTGGAATGCCCGGACGCCGACCTTCCGCAACGCGCCCGGCTGGTGGCCCGTGTCGTCACGGCCGCCACCTACCGCTATGACGCCACGCTGAGCACGCCGCGGCCGGCAATCCAATGGCGCAACCTGGGCGTGCACCTCTCGCGTGCGCAGGCTGCACGGGCGCGCGCCGGGCTGGCCCAAGGCGCCGCGACGGGCGCGGGCGTGAATCTGGCCCGCCTGCTGGGCGACCTGCCGGCCAACGTCTGCACGCCCTCCTACCTCGGCCGCGCGGCAAAGGACCTGGCACGGGAATTCAAGACGCTGAAGGCCGAGGTGCTGGACCAGAAGAAGATCGAAGCCCTGAAGATGGGTTCGTTCCTGTCGGTTGCCAAGGGTTCAGCCGAGCCGCCGGCCTTCATCGTGCTGCGCCACACGCCCAGCTCGGCGCAGGCGCGCAAGGCGCCCCCCATCGTGCTCGTGGGCAAAGGCATCACCTTCGACGCCGGCGGCATTTCGATCAAGCCCGCCGCCGCGATGGACGAGATGAAATACGATATGTGCGGGGCCGCCAGCGTGCTGGGTACGCTGCGGGCGGTGGCTGAACTCGACCTGCCGCGCGAGATCATCGGTCTCATCCCCAGTTGCGAAAACCTGCCCAGCGGCACCGCCAACAAGCCCGGCGACATCGTGACAAGCCTGTCCGGCCAGACCATCGAAATCCTGAACACGGACGCGGAAGGCCGGCTGATCCTGTGCGACGCCCTGACCTATGCCGAACGCTTCAAGCCAGCCGCCGTAATCGACATGGCGACGCTCACCGGCGCCTGCGTCGTGGCGCTGGGCCACGTCAACAGCGGGCTGTTCACGCGCGACGAGGACCTGGCGGCGGAGCTCCTCGCGGCCGGCCGCGAGGCCCTGGACCCCGCGTGGCGCCTGCCACTGGAGGATGCCTACCAGGATCTGCTGAAATCGAACTTCGCCGACACCGCCAATATCGGCGGCCGGCCAGCCGGCGCCACGACGGCGGCCTGCTTCCTGTCGCGCTTCACCGGGAAGTACCGCTGGGCGCATCTGGACATCGCCGGCACCGCCTGGCGCCAAGGCAAGCAAAAAGGCGCCACCGGCCGTCCGGTGCCGCTGCTCGTGCAGTATCTGCTCGCACAATGCCGCGCATGAGCCGCATCGATTTCGCGCATGGCGCCGCCCATCGGCTGCGGATGGCATGCCGCACGGCAGCGCGCCACGTACGGGCGGGGCATCGGCTGATCGTCTATTGCACGGACGCGCGGCGCCTGCACCGGTTCGACGCCCTGCTGTGGGAATTCGAGCCGGCAAGCTTCATCCCCCACGCACTGGCCTCGGATCCCCTGGCAAGTCTGGCCGACGTGGTGCTGGCCCAGGACACGGCCGCGCTGGCAAGCCTGGCGCCCGCCGACTGGCTTCTGAACCTGGACCTGCACTGCCCGCCGCAAGTGGAACGGTTCCAGCGCGTGCTGGAAATCGTCTCGCACCACGAAGCCGACGTACAGGCCGCGCGCCTGCGCTGGTCCCACTACCAGCGGGCCGGACACGAGCTGCATAGCCATAAACTATGACGATACAGCGATGGACGACAGCGTTCAGCTTACTGTAAGATAAAGACATGTTAGGATTGGCTCGTTGCCAAGACACACAGAGACAGGAAATCACTATGTCCGATCTTCGTCACACCCTACCCCAGGACGGCGCGTTCGGCGCGACGTCCGTCGTGGCGCGCAACCGCGTGCTGCGCAATACCTATTGGCTGCTGGCGCTGTCCATGATCCCGACCGTGCTGGGCGCGGCTGTGGGGCTGCACTTCGGGGCCGGCCAGGCCATGGCCGCCAATCCGGGCACCAGCACCCTGCTGTTCCTGGTGGGCGCAATCGGGTTGATGTTCCTCGTCGAGCGCAATAAAAACAGCTCGCTGGGAGTGGCCCTGCTGCTGGGCTTCACCTTCTTCATGGGGCTGATGCTGTCACGCCTGCTGGGCATGGTCCTGGGGCTTTCGAACGGGTCCCAGCTCATCATGCTGGCTTTCGGCGGCACGGCGGCCGTCTTCGGCACCATGGCGACGGTCGCGACCACGACCAAGCGCGACTTCACGCACATGCAGAAGTTCCTCTTCATCGGGGTGGTACTGCTGCTGGTCGCCATGCTGGCCAACATGTTCCTGCAGATCCCGGCCCTGATGCTGACGCTGTCGGTGCTCGCCATCGGCATCTTCTCGGCTTTCCTGCTGGTAGACCTGCAGCGGGTGGTACAGGGCGGGGAAACCAATTACATCACGGCCACGCTGGCGGTGTACCTGGATTTGTACAACATCTTCGCCAACCTGCTGATGCTGCTGGGCATCTTCGGCGGCAACCGCGACTGACGCTTGCCTGGCGCTGCCTCGAACGAGCCGCGCCAGTCCCTGATCGGGCCTTCCGCCCCGCTCGTCGCGCGGGGCGGACTTCATTTCAGTACCGCTGCAGATCCATCAGCACCTGACGGGTGCGCAGCGGTGCATCCAGCAACTGGTCCAAGCGCTCCCGCAAGGCCTGACGCGCGCCCGGCTCGACAGCCGGATCGTCGAAATCGGGCATGGCCGCCTCGACACCATAGCCCGCCTGCTCCAGCAATAGCCACTCGAACCGCCGCAACACGGCGGCCTGCGTCCCGCCGGAAGGATCCGCGAGCACGTCCAGCGCGTCCTCGTAGGCGTCGAACACCCCCGGATGGGGATCCTCGCGCGCCAGCAGGCGCAGCAGCAGCTCGCTCATGTACCAAGCCGACATCAACGCGCGCCCCCGCAGCAGGCGCACCGGCCCGGCCTCGGCCCGGATCAGCGTGTGGACGTCGGCCTCGCCGCTCCAGGTCAGCCAGAGAGGCTGGAAAGCGACCAGGACCGGACGCAGAATGGAATACGGGCGCTTGGCGCCTTTGGCCACCAGAGCCACGCGGCCCTGGTCCCGCGCGAAGGCCTGCACGATGAGCGAAGTCTCGCGCCACGGGCTGGTATGCAACACATAGGCGCGCGCATCCTGGACCCGCTGGGCGCGCTTACTCATATCCCAGATCGCGCAGCGCCGATTCGCGGTCCGACCAGCCCTTGCGCACCTTCACGTAGACGTCCAGGTGCACCGGCTTCTCGAGCAGCTTCACCATGTCCTGGCGGGCCTCCGTGGCGATCCGCTTCATGTGCTGGCCGCCTGCCCCGAGCAGGATCGGCTTGTGGCTTTCACGCTCCACCACCACGCAGGCGGCGATCCGCACCCCTTCATCGCCTTCTTCCCACTGCTCGATGACGACCGTGCAGGCGTAGGGAAGCTCGTCGCCCACCAAGCGGAAAATCTTTTCGCGCAGCAGCTCAGCTGCGAGAAAACGCACCGGCCGATCCGTGAGCGTGTCTTCCTCGAACAGATGCTCGCCCGCCGGCAGGCGCTGCGCCAGCTCGTCCACCAGAGCATCGAGCTGGACACCGCGCAAGGCGCTGACGGGGACCACGGCGGCATACGGGAACTGTTCCATCAAGCGCGAGACATAGGGGAACAGATCATTTTTCTGCCGCAGCTCGTCGATCTTGTTGACGACCAGAACGACTGGCCGGTGCTGCGGCAGCAGCGCCAGCACCGCCGCGTCGGCGGTTGACCATTTCCCGGCTTCCACGACGTGAACGACCACGTCGACCTCGGCCAGCGCCTGGGTGACGACGCGGTTCATCATGCGGTTCATCGCACCGCCGTGCCGCGTCTGGAAGCCAGGGGT
>DATNAI010000334.1:0-3485 GCA_035572875.1 Castellaniella sp.
CAACGCGCAAGGATACAGAATATCATTTTCGTGCCCTCTTGGAATTTTTACGTCAAGGCATAACATTGGATTGGTCGGAACATAGCCGCGTGTCGGCTGCGTGGTTCGCGTACCGCAAGGATTCAAGGAAATGGCTCGGGATATTACCACGCTACTCCGCCAGCAGGCGGCGTTGGCGGCGTTCGGATCATTTGCCTTTCAGGAAAATGATCTGAGCAAAATTCTGGCCGAGGCCGCGCGGATCTGCGCCGAATCCCTCGCGGTCAAGTTCTGCAAAATATGCCGCTACCGCGAGGCCGAAAACGATCTTCGGGTAGAGGCCGGCTACGGATGGGAAGACCATGTGGTGGGCCATGTCATCTCAAAGGCGGATGAAAGTTCCCCGCAAGGCCGTGCATTCATCACCGCTGAGCCCGTCATCATTCTGAATCTGCAGGAAGCGAACGACTACAACCCGCCGCCCTTTTATGAACAGCACAAGATCATCTCCACCGTCGATGTCATCATCAAAGCTCGGAGCGGGCCCCCGTTCGGGATCCTCGAGATCGACAGCGCGGAAAAGCACGCGTACGACAAACACGATATCGATTTCCTGACCGGCTTCGCCAATGTGCTGGCCGAAGCCGTCGCGACCGCCGACCGGAACGTGCAGATGCGCCAAATGATGGGCGAGATGCAACGGCTCATCGAGGAAAAAGACATCCTGCTGGCTGAAAAGCACACTCTGTCGCAGGAACTCCAGCACAGGGTTCGGAACAATCTTCAATTGGTCAATGGGATGCTGAACGACCAATTGAAACAGACACAGAGTGAAGATGAAAGAAAGGGAATGCGCGGCATCATTCGCCGGGTCATGGGCCTGGCCCAGGTCTATGATCAGCTGCTTGGAGTCGGGCTGAGCGATCGGCTGGATTTCGGCGCCTATCTGACCGCCCTGTGCGCGAACCTGCCGGAACTTCAGCCGAAACCCCGATTCCCGATCCAGTTGCTCTGTCAGGTCGAGGAACTGGTGCTGGACTTGGCATCAGTCACCGCTTTGGGCCTCGTCGCGGCGGAACTCGTATCAAACAGCTACGAACATGCATTCCCCAGCAACGGCGGGACGGTCAGCGTCTCCGTCGCGACCGACGGATCGGCCGATCGGGGGATCATGATCGTCCGGGACGACGGTGTGGGATATATCGCCGCGCTGGAAACCAAACGCCACGGCGTGGGGCTGGCCCGGCGGTTGATGCAGCAGGTGAACGGGACGCTCGATGTGACCTCCGACGACGGGACGATCTGGTCCCTCCGCTTCCCGGTTTCCCCTATCGGCGGTTCGCTACCTGCGACCGCGGTCCGGTAGGACCCCACGGCGTGGATGCGTTAGAGCAGATCGCGGGAGAGCGGATCGTGCGGACGCGTGAATCTGCTCTAGAAAACAAAAAGCTAGAGCGTTTCCACTTTTCTAGTCACACAGTAAACGCTTTAGCCGCACCCATTCGCTTGCCTTGCAACGCGATCACGATTATAGACTGCTCATGCCCGTCGCAGCGTTCCCTGCTGATCTGCTTGTCCGCGCACCCGTATGGGCAGAGTCGCGCGCGCCGTCCGGCCTCCTCCTTCGACTTAGCAGCCCCTGAGCGTCTCGCCGGGTTGCTGAATGCCGGCTTCGCTCAGGGGGACCCCTGAGGCCAACGTCGCGCACCAAGTCCAAGGATACCCAACCAATGCCCATCAATCATCCCAGCTTCGGCAAGCTGGAAGACAACCGCATCATCATCTTTGACACCACCCTGCGGGACGGCGAGCAATCCCCCGGCTTCTCAATGAACCTCAACGAGAAGATCCGCATGGCCGAAGCCCTGACCGAATTGGGCGTCGATGTCATGGAGGCCGGCTTCGCCATCGCCTCCCCCGGTGACTTCGAGAGCGTCAAGGCCATCGCCGAAAGCATCGGCCAGCGTCCCGACACTCCGGTGATCGCCAGCCTGGCCCGCGCCGGCGCGCAGGATGTCATGGCCGCGGCCGACGCGCTGCGCGCCGCCAAGCGCCGCCGCATCCATATCGTGATCGCCACCAGTGCGCTGCACATGAAATACAAGCTGCGGCTGGAGCCGGACGAGGTCATCGCCGCCACCGTCGAATCCATCAAGCTCGCCCGCCAGCACGCCGATGACGTCGAATGGTCGGCCGAGGACGCGACCCGCAGCGACATCGATTTCCTGGCCCGCTGCGTCGAAGCCGCGATCAACGCCGGTGCCACGACGATCAACCTGCCGGACACCGTCGGCTACGCGCTGCCGGAGGACATGGAGCGGATGTATTCGCAGATCCGCGCCAAGGTTCCGGCAGTGGAGAGCATCATCCTGTCCACCCACAACCACAACGACCTCGGGCTGGGCGTGGCCAATACCCTGGCGGCGATCCGTGCCGGCGCGCGCCAGGTTGAATCCACCATCAACGGCATCGGCGAGCGGGCAGGCAATGCCTCGCTGGAAGAAATCGTCATGGCCATCCGCACCCGCCAGGATGCGATCCCATGCAGCAACAATATCAAGACCACCGGTCTGTTGCGCATGTCCAAGCTGCTGGCGACCATCACTGGCTTCGACGTGCAGCCGAACAAGGCGATTGTCGGGCGCAACGCCTTCGCGCATGAGGCGGGCATCCATCAGGACGGCGTACTGAAGAACGCGGCCACCTATGAGATCATGACGCCGGAAAGCGTCGGCTGGGCGAAGAACAGCCTGGTGCTCGGGAAGCACTCCGGCCGCGCCGCCTTCCGCGACAAGCTGAACACGCTGGGCTACAAGGTCGGCGACAACCAGTTGAACGACGCGTTCCGGCGGTTCAAGGACCTGGCCGATCGCAAGAAGGTGGTGTTCGACGAGGATGTGGTGGCGCTGGTCGATGATGAGGTGATGCGCGACCACGAACGCATCCGCTTCGTCTCGCTGGACCTGACTGCCGGATCCAAGCGTCCACCTCGCGCCGAACTGGAACTGGAGGTTGATGGCGAGGTGAAGACCGCGAGCTCTTCGGGCGATGGGCCGGTGGACGCGACCTTCAAGGCGATCCAGGCGATTTTCCCGCACACCGCGAACCTCGTGCTGTTCTCGGTTGGTGCCGTGACCGAGGGCACCGACGCCCAGGCCAGGACCACGGTGCGGCTGGAGGAGAACGGCAAGATGGTCGATGGGCAGGGGGCGGACACCGACACGATCGTTGCTTCCGCGCGCGCCTATGTGCATGCGCTGAACAAGCTGATGGTGAAGCGGCTGCGGACCGAGCCACAGGCGCTGGCTTCGTAACGACACGACGCTGGCGGCGGGCGCCCGGCACCGCCAGCGGTTTGATTGGATGAGGCGGCTCCCAATGCATCAGGCTGCACCGTGGAGGGAGCCGCACTCACCCTCTCCGTCAGGACTCACCCTCTCCGTCAGGACTCACCCTCTCCGTCAGGACGCGCCCTCTCCGTCAGGACGCGCCCTCTCCGTCAGGAC
>DATNAI010000335.1:0-10114 GCA_035572875.1 Castellaniella sp.
TTCGATCAGCCCGCGCAGCTTGGCGTCGAAGGCGCCCAGATCGCCCACCACCCTGAGCCGAACGCCTTGTGCCACCAGGCGATCCACCTCTTTTTCGAGGGTGCGCACGAACAGGCGCATCAGCAGCGAGACTTCCTGAGCCGGGCGGCGCCAGTTCTCGGAGCTGAAGGCAAAGAGGGTGAGGTACTCGACGCCACGTCGGCCGCAGGCCTCGACCACGCGCCGCACGGCCTGAACGCCCCGGACATGTCCTGCAGTCCGCGGCAATCGCCGCTGTGTCGCCCAGCGCCCATTGCCATCCATGATGATGGCCACATGGCGAGGCGTCTGACTGGTCGCCGGAATCGTGAGAGTGGAACTGATCGGACTCATGCCGCCTGTGCCGACTCCGGTCGTCAGACCGTCATGATCTCGGCTTCTTTCTGGGCGACGAGCTTATCGATGTCGGCCACAAAGCGGTCCGTGAGCTTCTGGACTTCGTCCTGGCCGCGACGCTCTTCGTCCTCGGAAATATCCTTTTCCTTCAGAAGCTTCTTCAGCGTTTCGTTGGCCTCTCGGCGAAGATTGCGCACCGCGATCTTGGCGTCCTCGCCTTCCCCGCGCACGACCTTGGTCAGATCGCGGCGGCGCTCTTCCGTGAGGGCCGGCATCGGAACCCGGATATTGTCGCCCATGGCAATGGGATTCAAGCCCAGATCGGACTCGCGAATGGCCCTGTCAACGGCGCTCGCCATGGTTTTTTCCCAGACCTGGACGCTGAGAGTCCGGGCGTCGATCACCGTCACGTTGGCGACCTGGCTCACCGGAACCGGAGAACCGTAGTATTCCACCATGACGTGATCCAGAATCCCCGCATGGGCGCGGCCGGTACGGATCTTGCCCAAGCTGGTCTTCAGGGATTCGATGGTCTTGCCCATGCGCTCGTCGGCCGAGCGGCGAATGTCGGAGAGACTCATACAGGCTCCTATACCTGGACCAGGGTGCCCTCGTCTTCACCGCAGACGACGCGTCGAAGAGCTCCCGGCTTGTTGATTGAAAAGACCTTGATCGGCAGCTTCTGATCGCGGCACAGTGCAAAAGCCGTCGCGTCCATGACTTCCAGGCGACGAATGATGGCTTCGTCGAAACTGATGTGGGAGTAGCGCGTGGCGTTCGGATCCTTGTTGGGATCGGCGCTGTAGATGCCGTCAACCTTGGTCGCCTTCAGGACCACCTCGGCCCCCACCTCGGCGCCGCGCAATGCGGCCGCCGTATCCGTCGTGAAAAACGGATTGCCGGTGCCTGCGGCAAAGATCACGACCTTGCCCTCTTCCAGGTACCGCAAAGCCTTGGGGCGAATATAGCGTTCCACCACTTGATCGATGTTCAAGGCCGACTGCACGCGGGCGTCCACCCCGTGGTTCTTCAGGGCGTCCTGCAGGGCAAGGCCGTTCATTACGGTCGCAAGCATCCCCATGTAGTCCGCCGTCGCCCGATCCATGCCCTGGGCGCCAGGCGCCACGCCCCTGAAGATGTTTCCGCCGCCAATGACGACCGCCAGCTGCACCCCCAGCGACACCACACCATGAATTTCCTCGGTCATGCGAAGAATGGTCGCACGGTTGATGCCAAACGCGTCGGAGCCCATCAGGGCCTCGCCTGACAGTTTCAGGAGGACACGCTTGTAGGCCGGATGAGTCATGCAGAAGATTCCTGGAAGGTGGGGAGCACAGGATGGGGTCCTCCGTGCGTCGGCAGGCACCTGCACCGATCCGGTGCGGATGCCATCGTACCTGAATCGCGAAAGGTCAGGAGCCGCTGGCGGCGGCAGCAACCTCGGCGGCGAAATCTTCGGACTTCTTCTCGATGCCTTCGCCCACGACGTACAAGACAAAGCGATTCACGCGAGCGCCATTCGCCTTGAGCATCTGTTCAACGGACTGCTTGTCGTTCTTGATGAACGGCTGGGACAACAGTGTCACTTCCTTCAGGAATTTCTGCACGGAACCTTCGACCATGCGGGTCACGATGTCGGCCGGCTTGCCGGACTCGGCAGCCTTCTGCTCGGCCACGGAACGTTCCGTGGCGATCAGGGCCGGATCCACACCGCTGGCGTCGAGCGCCTTGGGCTTGGAAGCCACGACATGCATCGCCAGGTCCTTGCCGATTTCTTCGCTGCCGGCGAAGTCCACGAGCGCACCGATGCGCCCGCCATGCACATAGCTGTTCAGGCCGTCGGCCGTCTCGAACCGCTGGAAGCGGCGCACCGACATGTTTTCGCCGATCCTGCCCACCAGAGCAGTCCGGGTGGATTCAACGGTGCCCTCGCCCAGGGTCAGCGCGCTCAAGGCCGCGACATCGGCCGGATTGCGCTCCGTCACGAGCCGGGCGAGCGTGTCGACAAAACCGATGAAGTCCTGGTTCTTGGCCACGAAGTCGGTTTCGCAATTGACTTCGACCAGGGCGCCGGAGCGACGATCAGCCGCAATATACACGCCGACCAGGCCTTCGGCCGTGATGCGACTGGCCGCCTTGGAGGCCTTGCTGCCGAGCTTGACGCGCAGCAGTTCCTCGGCATGCGCCATATCGCCAGCCGCTTCGGTGAGCGCCTTCTTGCACTCCATCATGGGCGCGTCCGTCTTTTCGCGCAGTTCCTTCACCATGGAAGCAGTAATTTGAGCCATCAGATTCTCCTGTTCAATCAATGCGCACACCGGCAAAAGCCGGTGCACGGCGGGCGCCCGCATCGCGGGCACCCGGGTCTGGGCCAAGCCGGAAGCGGATTTACTCCTGCTCCTGGTCCTGCTCGACTTCGATGAATTCCTCGTTCTCGGCCAGTTCTTCAGTCAGGCCATTGAGAGCCTGCTCACGACCGGCCAGGACAGCATCCGCCATGCCACGGGCGTACAGCGCGATGGCCTTGGACGAGTCGTCGTTTCCGGGAATGACATAGTCGATCCCCTCGGGCGAGTGATTGGTATCCACCACCCCTACCACGGGAATGCCCAGCGTACGCGCCTCCGCCACGGCGATCTTGTGATAACCCACATCGATCACGAACAAGGCGTCCGGCAGCGTGGTCATTTCCTTGATGCCGCCGATGGACTTGTTGAGCTTGGCCATTTCGCGCTCGAACATCAGCGCTTCTTTCTTGGTCATGTGCTCGGTGGCACCCTCGGCCTGCTGGGCTTCCATGTCCTTCAGGCGCTTGATCGAGGTCTTGACCGTCTTGAAGTTGGTCATCATGCCGCCCAGCCAGCGGCTATCCACGAACGGCATGCCGCAGCGTTGAGCCTCGGCGGCCACCAGTTCACGAGCGGACCGCTTGGTGCCCACGAAAAGCACGGTTCCACGGCGGGCGGCGACCTGGCGCAGATACTGGCTGGCTTCGAGATATTTCTCGACCGTGCGCTCCAGATTGACGATGTGGATCTTGTTGCGCTGACCGAAGATGTACTCGGCCATCTTCGGGTTCCAATACCGGGTCTGGTGGCCAAAATGGACACCGGCCTCTAACATTTCGCGCATGAGTGACATGAAGTTCTCCTGAGGGTTCGGTCTTGTACAGGGCCAGTATCCAGGTCTAACATGGGCGCAAACCCAAACCCCAGACACCCTTTTAGTGGCCAAGCACGCGATTTTCAAAACAAAAGTAAGCCTATAATTCTACTATTCTTTTCATAGACACATCAAGCCTCACCCATGAGCCAAATCGTCACCAATCCTCAGGACCTTGACCGGATGCGTGCCGCCTGCAAGGACGCCGCCAGTATCCTGGACTACCTCACGCCCTTCGTTCAACCAGGCGTCACGACAGGCGAACTGGACCGTCTCTGCATGGAGTACCTGACCGACGAGCTGAATGTCAAATCAGCGACGGTCGGCTACGCCCCTCCGGGCTATCCGCCCTATCCGGCGTCCATCTGCACCTCGGTGAATCACGTGATCTGCCACGGCATCCCAGGCGACAAGGTCCTGAAGAATGGGGACATCCTGAACATGGACGTCACCATCATCAAGGACGGATGGTTCGGCGACACCAGCCGCATGTACTGTGTCGGCGAGCCTTCCATCCTGGCGCGCCGCCTGATCGACACGACCTACGAATGCATGTGGCTGGGCATTGAACAGGTCCGCCCGGGTGCCACTCTGGGCGACGTGGGGCATGCGATCCAGAAGCACGCCGAAAACGCGGGCTTTTCCGTCGTGCGCGAATATTGCGGTCACGGCGTGGGACGCAAGTTCCACGACGACCCGCAAGTCCTGCATTACGGTCGGGCAGGAACCGGCGTGCGTCTGGAGCCCGGCATGATGTTCACCATCGAGCCCATGATCAACGCCGGCCGCCGTGAAATCCGGACACTGGCCGACCAATGGACCGTCGTCACGCGAGACCACAGCCTGTCGGCTCAATGGGAACACAGCATGGTGGTCACCGAGACGGGCTGCGAGGTCCTGACGGTCTCGCCGGGCATGCCCGCTCCTCCCGACTTCGCGACGGCGGCTCTTGCCTCTGTATGAGCGTTCCCCGTCTGGGTAGTGTCGCTGCGCTGCGCGCCCATCTGCAGCAGCGCCGCACCCAGGCCATTCAATCGTACCGGGGGCATCTGCGCCCCGAAGTCCTGCTGGCGTCGTTGTGCCAGGTTGCCGACGAACTGGTACTGGCGCTGCTGCGCCTCTACCCGGCCCCCGAAGGGGCCTGCATCGCCGCAGTGGGCGGATACGGACGCGGGGAACTCTATCCGGGGTCCGACCTGGATATCCTGATTCTCCTGAGCGCTCCCCCGGACGCCGCCAGCCGCGAACGCATCGAACAATTCATCGCCGCGCTCTGGGATGCCGGCCTTGAGCCGGGCCACGGCGTACGTACGCTGGAACAGTGCCGCCATGAGGCTGCCGCCGACATCACCGTACAGACCTCTCTGCTGGAGGCTCGCTGGCTGGCGGGCGACAAGGCACTGTTCGGGCAGTTCCAGGAACAGATGCAGGCGGACCTCAATCCGCGAGAATTTTTTCTGGCCAAGCGCACCGAGATGCAGCAGCGCCATGCACATCACCAGGACACTCCCTACGCGCTGGAACCGAATTGCAAGGAGGCTCCCGGCGGGCTGCGCGATCTGCAGGTCCTGCTTTGGCTGGCACGAGCCTCCGGCCTGGGCAGCGACTGGCCTACCGTGGCCCGGACAGACCTGCTCACCGCGGCGGAATTCCGTTCGCTGCGCCGCGCGGAACTGGCGTTCAAACGTCTGCGTATCGAGCTCCACCTGCTGACGGGTCGCCGCGAGGATCGGCTCCTGTTCGACCTGCAGCCGCGGCTGGCCCGAGTCTACGGCTTCGTCGACCAACCGCATCGTCGGGCCAGCGAATTGCTGATGCAGCGCTATTATTGGGCCGCGCGCGTCGTGTGCCAGATGAACCGCCTGCTGATGCAAAGTCTCGAAGAGCGCCTGTTTCCGCAGCCTGAGGCCGCCACCGTGTCCATCGACGCGGATTTCTGTGCGAATCGCGACCGGCTGGCGCTGGTGCACCCCGATGGATTCGAGCGGACGCCGGCGCTCCTGTTGCGTGTATTCCTTGTCAAGCAGCAACACCCGGAATTGCAGGCCATGGCAGCCGGCACGCTCCGCGCGCTCTGGCATGCCCGGCGCAGGATAGACCGCGCCTTCCGGGACGATCCGGTCAACCGCCGCCTGTTCCTGCAGATCCTTCAACAGCCCCAGGGAGTCGTGCATGCGCTGCGCGACATGACCATGTGGAACATCCTGCCGCGATATCTCCCGGTGTTCAGACGCATCGTCGGGCAAATGCAGCACGATCTCTTCCATGTGTACACGGTGGACCAGCACATCCTGATGGTCATCCGCAACATCCGGCGCTTCACCATGCCGGAACATGCGCAGGAATATCCGCTCGCCAGCCAGTTGATCGCCGGCCTGGACAAACACTGGCTCCTCTACATCGGCGCCCTTTTCCACGACATTGCCAAAGGCCGCGGGGGCGACCATTCCCAATTGGGTGCGCGCGAAGTACGCCGGTTCGGGCAGGCGCACGATCTGCCTCGTGAGGACGTCCTGTTCCTGGAATTCCTGGTACGGGAGCATCTGACCATGTCACAGGTCGCCCAGAAGCGGGACCTGAGCGACCCGAAGGTCATCCATGAATTCGCGACGCGGGTGTCCTCTCAGCGCCGGCTGGCTGCCCTGTATCTGCTGACGGTCGCCGATATCCGGGGAACCAGCCCCAAAGTCTGGAACGCCTGGAAGGGCAAGCTGCTGGAAGATCTGTACCATCTGACGCTGGCGGCACTTGGTGGCGAGCAGCCCGACACCGGCACGATCCTGGCCCTGCGCAAGGAAGCGGCCGCCGCGGAGACGCGGCGAATGGGGCTGCGGGACGAAAGCCGCGAGGCGTTCTGGGCGCAGCTCGACGTAGCCTACTTCCTGCGCCACGATGCCAGCGAAATTGCCTGGCATACGCGAGTGCTGTACCACCGATTCCAGGGACCGGACCCCGTGGTCCGGGCGCGCGTTCTGGCGCAAAGCGAAGCGTTGCAGGTACTGGCCTACGCACCGGACCGTGTCGACCTGTTCATGACCATCTGTGCCTGCTTCGACAATCATGGACTGAGCATTCAGGATGCGCGCATCCACACGACCCGCCAGGGGCGGGCTCTGGACAGCTTCATTGTGCTGCTGCCCGATCACGAAACCGATTACCGCGCCCACGCGACGCTCATTGAACATGAGCTGTTCGCAGCGCTGGCGTCTCCGGGGGCGCCCGCGCAGAGGCGCCCCTATGCCTCTCGCAGCTCGCGGCGCTCGCGGACGTTCCCGATCCTCCCTACGGTCGCTCTCCAGGCTGATGAACAAGGCGGCAACTGGCGCCTGTCGGTCACCACCGCCGACCGGGTCGGTTTGCTGCGCGATCTGGCACAGGTCTTCACTCGCCATGGGATCGACCTGAAAATGGCCAAGATCATGACGCTCGGTGACCGTGTCGAGGACATCTTCATCCTGGAAGGCGAGGTGCTGAGCCACGTCCGGGGTCAATTGCAGTTCGAGCGGCACGTGCTCGACGCACTGGCAACCCCGGCCTCCCAGGTTTCTCCGCCCACTCTTCTCCCTCAGTGACCACACTCATGATGAAAACCACCCGCTCCGACCGCTTGCTTCGTTTCATTGCCTTCCTGTCCCTGGCGGCGGTGTTCATTGCGCTGATCTCGCAACACATCTTCGGCATGGAGCCCTGCGCCTGGTGCGTGCTGCAGCGCCTTATCCTGCTGGTGATTGCGGTGGTTTGCCTGGTCACGGGCGCCGGATGGGGGACGGCTGCAATACGTCGTCTCGGAGCAGTACTGGCGCTGCTGCTGTCGGTCTCCGGCGTCGTGGCGGCGTGGTATCAGTACAGCGTGGCGTCCCACTCCTTTTCATGCGCGCAGACTTTTGCCGACCGCTTCATTTCGGGCATCGGCGCCGACGCAACCATGCCGTGGCTCTTTGGCATCTACGCGAGCTGCATGGACGCCCGCCGGACGCTGCTCGGCATCGAATACAGCCTCTGGGGCCTCATGACGTTCGTGGCCTGCGGCCTGCTGGCCCTGTGGGCCCTGATGCGCGCCAAGCGCCAGTAGCGCCTACAGGGCGCCCAATGGCGCTCTCGGTCCGCGGGCACGGGCCCCGGAGGGGGAAGCCGGTCCCTCAGGCCTCTTCCGCAGGCGCCACCATGGCTCCCGAGCGGGCGGCGAGCCCACGGGTTTGGCCCAGTCGCTCCAGGTAGGCGGCGTCGATGTCCCCTGTCACGTACTGGCCATTGAAGCACGACGATTCGAACGCCGTCAGCGCCGGGTTCAGGTCCTGCAACGAACGCTCCAGATCGCCGAGATCCTGGTACACCAGCCCGTCGGCCCCGATTTCCCGGGCGATCTGTTCGGTATCCCGCCCGGTGGCAATCAGCTCGGTTTGGGTGGGCATGTCTATCCCGTACACATTCGGGTAGCGCACTGCGGGGGCCGCCGAAGCGAAGTAGACCTTGTGCGCACCCGCGGCACGGGCCATTTCCACGATTTCTCGGCTCGTGGTGCCGCGCACGATGGAATCATCGACCAGCAGCACGTTCTTGCCGCGAAATTCTCGTTCGATGGCACTCAGCTTCTGCTGCACGGATTTTTTGCGCACTGCCTGGCCCGGCATGATGAAGGTGCGGCCCACATAGCGGTTCTTGATGAAACCTTCCCGATAGTTCAGGCCCAGGTGGGAAGCCAATTGCATGGCCGACGGGCGCGACGAATCAGGGATGGGCATCACGACATCCACATCGCCCAGGCGCAGGGACCGGGCCACCCGATCAGCCAGGTATTCGCCCATGTGCAGCCGAGCGTCATAGATGGAAATGCCGTTCATCACCGAATCGGGGCGCGCAAAATAGACATACTCGAAGGTGCAAGGCGTCTGTGCGAGCCCGGGTTCGGCGCAGAATGCCTGGCAGAGTTCGCCGCCCTCGGTGATGACGATGGCTTCCCCGGGCGCCACGTCGCGCACCAGCGAGAAGCCATTCCCCGTCAGCGCCACGGACTCCGAGGCCAGCATCCATTCGGCGCCCGCCTCGGTGTCCCGCCGCCCCAGGCATAGCGGGCGAATGCCGTGCGGATCCCGAAAGCCGATCAGACCAAAGCTGCTGATGTCGGCAATCACCGCGTATGCGCCTTTGGCTCGATGGTGAACCGCCCGAACGGCCTGGAAGACCGCCCCGGCATCCAGCGTACCGCCATTGGCGGCCTGCTGCAGCTCGTGCGCAAAGACATTCAGCAGGACTTCGGAGTCCGAGTTCGTATTGATGTGGCGCCGATCATGCTTGAACAGCGACTCCCGAAGCTCTCGCCAATTGGTCAGGTTGCCGTTATGCACGAACGTGATCCCGAACGGCGCGTTCACGTAGAACGGCTGCGCCTCGTCCACACTGGCGCTCGATCCGGCAGTGGGATAACGCACCTGGCCCAGGCCGCTGTTCCCCCGAAGGGCTCGCATGTTGCGCGTGCGGAACACATCCCTCACCAGGCCGTGGGCCTTGTGCATGCTGAAGAACTGATCATGCGCCGTAGCGATGCCGGCAGCATCCTGTCCTCGGTGCTGCAGCAGCAGGAGGCTGTCATAAATCAGTTGATTGACGGGGCTTCGCCCCATCACGCCGACGACACCACACATAAATGAAAATCCCGCCCAAGGGCTCAATAGGGAAGCAATTCCGCCACCCCTGCGGGCAGCACCGATTTGATATGTTGAAAGCCCTTGACGAAAGCTTCAGCCGTCTTGGCCTGCCGCCACCAGGGCTCCTGGGGAAGCTGGGTGTAACCGGCCATGCCGACCAGCACCATCGCCAGGAGAAGTCCACGCACTGTGCCGAAAACCGCGCCCAGTCCATGGTCGGCCGGCGTGAGGCCGGTCCTGTCCACCAGGGCTCCCAGCGCCATGTTGAGCAGCCCCACCCCCACGAGCGCCACGATGAAGACCGAGCCATACGCCGCCAGCGTCCGCAGCAGACCGTTATCGATCAGGCCGGCCAGCCAGTTCGATACCGTCGGTCCCCACCAGACTGCGGCAACAAAGGCCACCAGGTACGCGATCAGCGACAAGACCTCGCGCAAAAACCCGCGCAACAGTCCGATGAGGGCGGAGATTGCCACGACCGCCAGCATGATGTAATCGAAACTGGTCACTGGATGGATGAAGGCTCAGGAATAATCAGTTGGCGGAAATAAGTCCGTTCTGATAGCCAAGGGCCCGCAGGCGGGCTTGTGCTGCCTGGGCAGCCTCGTGGGACTCGAACGGTCCGACCCTCAGACGATAGACGGTGCGGCCAGCCGACTGGCCCTTTTCCACGTATGCATCCGTCACGCCGGCCTGCCGGAGACTGCCTCGCCGGGATTGTGCGTCCTGCTCGGTGGTGTAGGCAGCCACCTGGAGGAAATAACGGCCCGCGCCCGACGCCGCTTTGGCTGGAGCGGCCGACTTCGCAGGCGCCTTTCCGGCGAGCAGCGCGAGCGCCACCGAGCCATCGTCCGTACGCCCCGCGGGCTTTTTGGCGGGCTTTGGAGTCGGCGCGGGCTCCGCCGCCCGTTCCTCGGTCGCGGGTGTCCTGG
>DATNAI010000336.1:0-2601 GCA_035572875.1 Castellaniella sp.
CAACGCTCCGTCCTCGAGATCCAATTCGACGGCGTGGATCGACAGTACGGGACATCTATGGCTGTTCGGGGGTCTGTATACGACATGGGACTCGACCAGCTCCGTGGCCGTTCCCAACACGTTCAGTGATCTGTGGTCATACGATCCGACATCGAAGCAGTGGACATGGGTCGATGGCTCGACCGCCATGAATGACCCAACCAACAATTACGGCACCAAGGGTGTCGGGGATGTGAATAACCTGCCGCCAACTCGGGCCGGCGCGTCAGGCTGGACCGATAGCAACGGATTGCTGTGGCTCCTCGGCGGTGGCAACGTTAATTCGCCGCTCGGCGATCTGTGGACCTACAACCCTGGGAACCAGGAATGGACGTGGGTTGGCGGCCCCAACCAGAACACCGCGGTCACCACCGACCTTCTCGGTAGCTATGGCACGCGGGGTACTTCGGTCAGCACCAACTGGCCGGGCGCGCGCGTTGCATCGGTCGTCTGGACTGACAAAACGGGGCTCGTCTGGCTGTTCGGTGGTCTGGGATACGATGCCGCAGCCGCTTCGGGCGGTACGGCAAGCATCGGCTCGCTCAACGATCTGTGGACCTTCAGCCCCTCTTCGGGGCAATGGACCTGGGTCGGCGGAGCTGTGGCCGCCAATACCAACGGGCAGTACGGCACGCAGGGTGCCGGCGCTTCCGGGAATACACCCGGCGCCCGCTCGGCCTCTGCGGGTTGGCTGGATGCCACCGGGCACCTCTGGCTCTTCGGTGGTAGTGGCCTGGATGGCGCGGGCAACTCTGGCGATCTGAACGATCTCTGGAGGTTCTAGCGAGTTGCTCCCCGGGACGCGGTGCGCTTGTGATGCAAGCGCACCGCGCCTGAATGCGAGGTGCCCGGGTTTCTCAGGCCGTCGCGATCATCGCGACGACGCTGACCGCCATCACCCCGGTGGCCGTCCAACCCAGATTGCGCAGCCGTGGGCGGATCACGAACTGCCCCATGATGTGGGCCCGCGTGGCGAGTGACATCATGATCGCCATGATGGGAATCGCGATCACGCCGTTGATCTCGGCGCTCCAGACCAGGGCGCGGATCGGGTCCAACTGCGTGAAGTTGAGGATTACTCCGCCGATGGTGGCGACCGCCACGATTCCGTAGAACTCCCACGCTTCGTGCACTTTGGAGTCCAGGCCGGAGCTCCATTCGAAGCTCTCGGCGACGGCGTAGGCCGCGGATCCCGCGAGCACCGGGACGGCCAGCATTCCGGTGCCGATGATTCCGAGGCTGAACATCGCGAAGGTTGCCGGACCGCCGATCGGGCGTAAGGCCTCGGCAGCCTGGGATGCCGTATCTATATGAGTGATCCCGTGGGCGTGCAGCGTGGCCGCGGTGCCCAGGATGATGAAGAACGCGATGAGGTTGGAGAAGCCCATCCCGAGGTAAGTGTCCCAGCGGATCCGGCGCAGATGCTGGCGCGCCACGGCCTCCGCATGGGGCAGCAGATCCGCACCGCCGCTGCGGGCGGAGACGGACTTGAGGTCCTCCACTTCCTGCGCCGCCTGCCAGAAAAACAGGTATGGGCTGATGGTCGTACCGAGTACGGCAACGATCATCGAGATAGTGTCGTGGTCCAGTTGGAGCTGTGGAATCAGTGCGCCCTGCAGGACCTGCGCCCACGGAACGTCCAGGGTGAAGACGACCGCCACATAAGAAAGGAGGGCGAGTGTCAGCCACTTCAGGTACCGGACGTAGGTTTCATAGCGCAGGAACACCTGCAGTCCCAGGCAGGTGAGCCCGAAGGCCACCGAATACAACCGGGCCGAGCCGCCGATCAGCAGCCTCATTGCTTCGCCCATTGCCGCGATGTCCGCGGCCACGTTGATGGTGTTGGCGATGAGCAGCAGGCCCACGATGCCGTACAACACCGGCCGGGGGAAAGCGGCCTTCACGTTCGCGGCCAATCCGCGCCCGGTGATACAGCCGAGTCGGGCACTGACCATCTGGATGCCGACCATCAGCGGGTAGGTGAAAATCATGGTCCACAGCATGTGGAACCCGAATTGCGCGCCTGCCTGGGAATACGTGGCAATGCCGCTCGGGTCGTCGTCCGCGGCGCCGGTGATCAGCCCCGGGCCGATCTGTTTGACCCGCGGATGCTCCGCGATGCTTTTATAGATTTTTCGGACCATTTGCGCTGTCCTGCCGGCGGCCGGACAGCGCCAGGGCTTACCTGTGCGCTATCGGGCCGGATTGACGCTGCTCTTGGAGCAGCAAAAACAACTCCCACTTCCGATACAACTACTCACAGGATCGCCTTCTGTGGCTGACGACGGGGCGCGAAGATAGTCTTGCTTTGCGTCAATGTAAAGAGCTTGCTGTTGGACAGCTTCGCGAGACAATCACCCGCAACGTGGCAGTCAGGAATACTTCAATACCGGCCCGCAACCGCTTCGATCGCATGGAGTGGGCCGGAGCATTCGGGGATCTGGGCACCCTCATCCCGTTTGTCGTGGCCTACCTGGCCGTCGTGAAGGTCGATCCTTGCGGCGTGCTCTTTTCATTCGGCGCGGCCATGCTGATCTGCGGGCTCTACTACAAGACTCCCTT
>DATNAI010000337.1:0-5569 GCA_035572875.1 Castellaniella sp.
CCTGGGCCGTCGTGTCCAGCATGATACCGGCGGGCGCCGAGGCAAAGCCCGGTTGGGTCGGCTTGGCGGAGTGGCATTCGACGCAGCGCGCCTGCAGGATGCCATGTACTTGGGCCAAGGTCACGCCGGTCGGTGTCGTGCCTGCCGCCGGGGCTGGCGCATCCCCTGCCGGTGAGGCGACGCTGGGCGTCGCTGGGCCTCCCTGACCCACCGCCGCCTGACTCGCTGCCGCCTGACCCGCAGCGACCGGAGCTGGCGCGGGAGCCGGCGAAGGCGCCGCCATCCAGCCGATGATGGCCAGCAGAATGATGCCGGCTGCGGGATAGCGCAGGTCATTCTTGCCGGTATGGCGCAGCACGAAATACTGGCGGATGGCCGCGCCGGCAAAAATGAAGAGGCTCATGATGATCCACGCATACTCGTTCGTGTAGGTGAACGAGTAGTGGTTGCTGAGCATCAGGAAAATCACCGGCAGCGTGAAATAGGTGTTGTGCACCGAACGCTGCTTGCCCCAGGCGCCATCCAGCGGATTGGGTTTCTCGCCCGCCTTCAGTGCCTTGATCATGCGGCGGTGGCCAGGAATGATCCAGAAGAACACGCCCCAGGCCATGCAGGTGGCCATAAGCCCGCCCACCAGCAGGAAGGCCGCGCGGCCCGGGAAGATCTGCGTGGACAGCCACGACGCGAACACCATCATCACGCCCACGGCCACGCTCAGCCAGCCGTCGTGGTTCACGGTGGGACTGATGATGCGGCATAGCTGGGAATAGACGTTGTAGCCCACGATCAGGAACGCCACGGCCACCAGGCTGGCTTCCGTGCCGTTCATGCCGCGCACCCACGCCCACGGGCTGTTGGGGTTCACCAGATAGATGTTGGCGTTCAGGCAGTACAGCAGCACGAACAGCCCGAAACCCGACAGCCAGGTGGTATAGGCCTTCCAGAACGACCAGTGCAGGTCGTCGGGCAGCTCGGCCGGGTTGGTCATGTATTTCTCGTTGTGGTAGAAGCCGCCGCCATGCACCGCCCACAGCTCGCCGAATACACCCAGCTGCTTGCCGCGTTCGGTGTGCGGCTTGTGCAGGCTCAGGTCCAGCATCACGAAGTAAATTGATTCGCCGATCCAGGCGATGGCGGCAATCACATGCAGCCAGCGCAGCAGCAGGTTGCTGTAATCCAGAAGGAATCCTTCCATGGGGTCTCCACGATCTCGTCAAAAGGGGTCATGCAACGCGGTTGGCCGCCGTCACGCCGGAGCGCGGGGGCGGCAAGCGCACGTCAACTGCCGCGATAGGTGGACCAGGTCCACGGCGTCACGACCAGCGGGACGTGATAGTTTTCGTCGGGGTTGGCGATGCCGAACCGCAGCACCACCTGGTCGACGAAGCGGGGTTCCGGCAACGTCACGCCTTTGCGGGCAAAGTAGTCGCCGGCGTGGAAGACCAGCTCGTACGTGCCTCGGATCAGCGCAGGGCCGCTGAGCAGCGGCGCGTCGCAGCGGCCGTCCGCATTGGTGGCCGTTTCGACGAGCAGAGTGCGGACATCGCCGTGCAGCCGGTACAGTTCCAGGGCAACGCCCTGGGCGGGTACACCATGCACGGTGTCCAGAACATGGGTGGAAAGTTTTCCCATGGGATATGTCTCCGGTCAGTATCCTGCCAAAAGGCCCCCGGTATGGCCGGCCCGGCCTTGGCGGCCGGTTCGCGAGCCCATCGGACGGCGGTCCAATGCGACTCGGGGCAGGACGGTTTGAATTGTTGTCGACAATTTGTGTTGACGATTTTCGTCTGGTCCACAATAATTGTCAACAATTTCGGTGGACAGGACTCGACCCTCCATGCTGGAGCTCAAACCCGCGGACAAGGCCGCGCGCGACCTCGAGGCGCCGCGCGCCTCTTCGCTGCGCGATCCCCGGCCCGCTGCCGAACGTCCGGAAGTGGACCGCGTCTACGGCGAAATTTTCGATGCCGCCATGGACAGGCGCTTGCTGCCCGGCGCCAAGTTGACCGAAGCGACACTGTGCGCCGTCTTCGACTGCTCGCGCGGTACGGTGCGGGCGGCGCTCGCCCGGCTGGCTCACGACAAGATCGTGGTCATCGAGCCGAACCGGGGGGCTCGTGTCTGGCAGGCCACGCCCAAGGAAGTGCGCGACGTGTTTGCCGTGCGCCGCGCGCTGGAGGACATCACGCTGGACTTGCTGGCGGTATCGAAGGACATCGCCCGGCTTCTCGTTCCCCTGCGCGACATGGTGGACCGCGAACAGCAGGCCTTCGAGCGTGGCGACCGCATCAGCTGGATCCGGCTGTCGAATGCTTTTCACGTCGAATTGGCGCGGCTGCTGGACAACCAGGTGCTGACCGAACTCCTGACCGGGCTGTGCGCGCGCACCACGCTCATCATTGCGCTGGGCGACCGTACCGCGGGCAGCACCTGCTCCTATGTCGAGCACCGGGAGATTCTGGACCATCTGGCGCGGGGCGACGCGACGAGCGCGCGCGCCGCCATGGATCATCATTTACAGGACTGCGAACTGCGGATGGAGGAGCCGGGCACCGGCACCCCCGATCCCTGGTCCGCCTTCAGCGTGAAACGCTGAGCACATTTTCGGGAGCCGCTCCATGTCAGACAGAAACTATCCCCGCGACCTCATCGGTTATGGGCGCACGCCACCACCGGCCAACTGGCCGGGCAAGGCGCGCATCGCCGTCCAGTTCGTGATGAATTACGAGGAAGGCGGCGAGAACTGCGTACTCAATGGCGACGCGGGCTCGGAACAGTTCCTATCCGAAATCATCGGCGCGGAATCGTATCCGGACCGGCACCTGTCGATGGAGTCGATCTACGAGTACGGCTCGCGGGCGGGCGTCTGGCGCATCCTGCGCGAGTTCGAGCGGCGCAAGCTGCCGCTGACCGTCTTTGGCGTGGGCATGGCGCTGGAACGCAACCCGGACGTGGCGCGGGCCATCGTCGAGGCCGGGCACGAAATCGCCTGCCACGGCTACCGCTGGATCCACTATCAGAAGGTCTCCGAAGCCGTCGAGCGCGAGCACTTCCAGCGCTGCCTGGATATCGTCACCCGCATCCTGGGACGCCACCCCGACGGCTGGTACACCGGCCGTGACAGTCCCAATACGCTGCGCATCGTCGCCGAGGAAGGCAAATTCCTGTACGACGCGGACTACTACGGCGACGATCTGCCGTTCTGGACCGAAGTCGATCTGGGCAATGGCAAAACGCATCCGCAGCTCATGGTGCCCTATACGCTGGATACCAACGACATGCGCTTTGCCTCGCCCCAGGGGTTCAACACTGCGGACCACTTCTTCCACTATCTGCGTGATGCCTTTGACGTGCTCTATGCGGAAGGTGACGCCTCGCCCAAGATGATGTCGGTGGGCATCCACTGCCGGCTCTCCGGCCGCCCAGGGCGGCTGGCGGGCCTGCAGCGGTTCCTGGACCATGTGCAGAAGCACGACCGGGTGTGGATTGCGACGCGTGCCGACATCGCCCGCCATTGGGCCAAGGAGCATCCTTTCAAGGCGGCTTGAGCCGGCCGCTTCACATTTGTCAGGGCGCCGTTGACGCGGCGCTCCTCTGTTTCCCAGGCCGGCATCACGCCGGTCCCCGCCGCCGACCCCGGGGCCGGCGGCGTTAAATATCCATTCAGGAGCTTCTGTCATGGCAACGCCCAACCTGCCCGTCGGTACCATCGTGGACGCCCCCGCCGTCGATCTGCCGCCCTTTGCCACCCGCCATCCCAATCTCGCCAGTGCAAGTCTGGGCGCGACCGTCCAGTCCTGCACGGACCAGTTTTTCGCCGAGGCGAAACGCATGTTGCAGGATTCCGAACCGGTCTTCATCGTCGGCAAGTTCGACGACCACGGCAAGTGGATGGATGGCTGGGAAACGCGCCGCCGCCGCAACGGCGGGCATGATTTCGCCATCGTGAAGCTTGGGCTGCCGGGCACGATCAAGGGCCTGGACATCAACACCAGCCACTTCACCGGCAATTTCCCTCCAGCCGCCTCCGTGCATGTGGCCCACTGTGAGGGCGAGCCCGCGGAAGACACGCAGTGGGTGGAACTGGTGCCCGCGCGCTCCCTGCAGGGCCATTCCCATCATTTCGTCGACATCAACGACCTCCGCGTCTGGACGCACGTGCGTCTGAGCATTTTTCCGGACGGCGGCGTGGCCCGCCTGCGGGTCTACGGCCAGCCCGCGTGCAACTGGGACCAGCGCGACCCGAACCAGTCCTACGAAGTCTCGGCACTGGCCAATGGCGGCCGAATCGTCGCCTACAGCGATGCCCACTATGGCACGCCTACGGTGATCCTCCACGCCGGTCGCGGCGTCAACATGGGCGACGGCTGGGAAACCCGCCGCCGCCGCGAACCCGGCAACGACTGGATCATCATCGAGCTGGGCCATGCGGTCACGGTCGACAAGATCGAGATCGATACGGCGCACTTCAAGGGCAACTACCCGGACCGCGTCTCGGTGCAGGGCGCCCGCGTGGCCGAGTCCACGGATCAGTCGCTGGTGACGCAATCCATGTTCTGGCCCACGGTGCTGGGCGAGCAGAAGACCGAGATGGACAAGCAGCACTTCTTCGAGGGCGATGCCATCCAGTTCAAGGAAGCGGTATCCCACGTGCGTGTGAACATGTTCCCAGACGGCGGCATCAGCCGCGTGCGCATCTGGGGACGGCTGGCGAAATAGGGCGCGGCCTCGCCCGCGACAGGCATCGGCGAGCGCCTCGTTGAGGTCACCCCACGGGTGCCGGGTAGCGGGCACCGCCAGACGCGCGCCTGCTGTTTTTCGGAGTAGCATGACCCCCGTCACCGGATACCCTGTCCGGCCAGGAGTCAAACGCCGTGCTGTTCACGCCTTACCGGTTGGGCCCGCTGACCTTGCCCAACCGCATCATCATGCCGCCCATGACCCGGTCGCGTTCCGGGCCGGGCAACGTCCCCACCGAACTCATGGCCCGCTACTACGCGCAACGCGCCTCGGCCGGCCTCATCATCACCGAAGGCACCCAGATCAGCCAGCAGGGCCAAGGCTACGCCTGGACGCCCGGCATTCATAGCCCGGAACAGGTCGCGGGATGGCGCCGCGTGACCGATGCCGTCCATGCCGCCGGCGGGCGCATCTTCCTGCAACTCTGGCATGTGGGACGCATCTCGCACGTCTCGCTGCAGCCGGGCGGCAAGCCTCCCGTTTCGTCGTCGGAGCGCGTCGCCAATGGCGTGAAGGTCTTCATCGACCCCGAGCATAAAGGCGCGAAGGGCGGTGTAGGCGGCATGGTGCAGCATTCCCGGCCGCATGCGCTTACCGAGCACGAAATCGCCCTGGTGGTCGCAGATTTCGCGCAGGGCGCACGCAACGCGATGCAGGCCGGTTTCGACGGCGTGGAGATCCATGCGGCCAATGGCTATCTGGTCAACCAGTTCATCGATTCCGGCGTCAACGACCGGACCGATTCCTACGGTGGCACCTTGCAGAAGCGCCTGCGTTTCCTGCGCGAGGTCGTGGAAGCCGTGATCCACGTCGTTGGCCGCGAACGCGT
>DATNAI010000338.1:0-2907 GCA_035572875.1 Castellaniella sp.
AACCCGTTGGACTCGGCTATCGTCGCATCGCGGCTGCCCAACATCCTCTGGTTCGGCATCCTTACCGCCTCGATCTGGTACGGAACCTACCTGCTGGGCCGGCGCTCGGAGGCGCAACCGCTGGCCCTGCCGTTCGGAGGCGAACCGGATGCGCGCGACTATGGCCGCATGCTGGCCGATGCCGCGCTGCTGCTCATCGTGGCGACCGTCGGGATCGTCTGGCGCATGCACGAGACCTCCGAGGTCCCGGCGCTGATCGCCTGCCAGGCCCTGGCTTACTACGCCGTGGCGCGCATGATGGACCACCCCGTTTCCGGGGCCATCACGCTCGGGGTCGCGCTGGGGGCGGCCTTCCTGGCCCGAGGCTGGGTGGGCGCGCTACCGCTCATGCTCGCCATTCCGCTGATCTTCCTGCCGGGGGGACTGCTGGCCGGCGAGCGCAAATGGCTGGTCGTGAGCGCACTGATCTGCGCCACGATGATCCTGCTGTGGTGGATACCGGCCCGGGAATTCGGGACGTACTGGACCACGAGCTGGCTGCGCTGGACGGAACGCGCTTTCAGCCTGCCGCACCCGCGCGCCTGGGCGAACATCGCCCGCGACCTGCCCTGGTTCCTGTGGCCCACCTGGCCGCTCGCCGTGCTGGCACTGTGGCGCTGGCGGGGCTGGTTCGGCGCCCCCCACATCCGCATCCCGCTGGGCTTCCTGACGGCGGCCGCCCTGGTGCTGCTGGTCAACACGGATCCGTTCGAACCCGAGTACAGCACGCTGGCCGTACCATGCGCCGTGCTGGCCGCCTTTGCGCTGCCCACGCTGCGCCGAGGCGTCGTGAACACGCTGGACTGGTTCGCAGTCATGTGCTTCTCGCTGACGGCCGCCACGGTCTGGCTGGGGTGGATCGCCCTGCAGGCGGGTTGGCCTCACCAGATCGCGGACAACATCAGCCGCCAGACACAGGGCTACTATGTCCACGTGGCATGGCCTGCCACACTCATCGCCGGCCTGGGCACACTGGCGTGGATCACCCTGGTGTACTGGCGCCTGCACAGCCATCCCAAGGGCCTGTGGCGAGGCACCGCCCTGTCGGCCGGAGGCCTGATCACCACCTGGCTGCTGCTGGCCACTCTCTGGATGCCGGTGCTGGACTACATCCGAAGCTATCGCGACGTATCCGCGTCGCTGGCGCAGGCCTTGACGCTGTATCGCCAACCCGGAGAATGCGTCCGGACTCTGAATCTCGGCAGTGGCCAGCGCGCCTCGTTCCTGGTTTTCGATGACATCGCCTTCAGCTTCGACTCCCGGTGCCCGCTGCTGCTGCAGCAGCTCAGCCCCGACAGCCTGCGGGCCGGAACGGCCGAATACGCGGACCACCCTGCGCTATGGCAGGGCCGGCGCGGACCGGACCGGCACGAAATGTTCCGGCTGCTGCGGCTGAAACCGGCTTCATGATTCCAGGTCTCACCGCCGTACCCGCTCCCTGGCGCACCATTCTCCAGCAGGCCTGGCCCATCCTGGTCAGCGCCTGGGCGGGCATCATCTTTGCCGTCCTCGACACCGCCATGGTCGGGCACACCAGTGCCGCCGACCTGCAGGCCATGGCGCTCGGGGCCTCCATCTACATCACCGTGTTCATCGGCCTGATGGGCGTCGTTCATGCCCTCATTCCCATCATCGCACAGCTTTTTGGCGCACAGCGCCTCTCCGACGCCGGGCATGCGTGGGGCCAGGGAGTCTGGCTGGCATTGGGCCTCTCCGCGCTGGGCTCCGCGACGCTGCTCTTTCCGGACATCTGGCTGTCCTTGTCCGGACAGGTGGAACCGGAGGTCCGCCGCCGCATCGCCGGCTATCTGCTGGCGTTGGCGGGGGCCCTCCCCGCCGCGCTGCTCTTTCGCACGATCTACGCCATGGCCACCGCCATCTCCCAGACGCGCGAAGTCATGGCCATCAACCTGGGCAGCATCGTCTTCAAGCTGGTTTTCAACCTGTGGTTCATTTTCGGCGGCTGGGGCATCCCCGCCATGGGCGCGATCGGCGCGGGCCTCGCCACGCTGCTGGTCGACTGGCTCATGCTGGCGGCGGGCTTGTGGATGATAGGCAGGCGGCCCGCTTTCCGGGCGCTGTCACTCCGACTGGTCCGCCCGCGCCTGGCGGATCAGAAGGAACTGCTGCGCCTCGGCCTGCCCATGGGCGGATCGTATCTGATCGAGATCTGCGCTTTCAGTTTCATGGCCTTGCTGGTCGCCCGCGACGGCGTCTATGCCAGCGGCGCCCAGCAGATCCTGGGCAACCTGATCGCGCTGTGCTACATGCTTCCCATGTCGCTGAGCCTGTCCACCGCTTCGCTGGTCGCACAGGCGGTGGGCGGCAATGACCTGCGCCTGGCACGGTCCACCGGCCGGCATGGCATCCTGCTGGTCCTGGCAGGTGCGGCGCTCACCGATGCCGTACTGATCGTGGGGGCCGACTCCATCGTGGCCGCCTACACGGACGAAGCCAGAGTGGCCGTGCTGACGCTGGCATTGCTCCAGATCGCGCCCTGGTTCCACTTCTGCGACGCGATGCACTGCGTGAGCTCCTATCTGCTGCGCGCCTACAAGGTCGCCATGGTGCCCCTGATCCTGCAGGTCACGTCGCTGATTGGCCTGGGGCTGGTGGGCGGCTGGTGGCTGGGATACGGCCCCGCAGCCGGGAGTCTCGCTCCCATCGCGGTCCGGCTCATGCCGGGAGCCCCCGTGGGAGCTGCGACCATGTGGCTCATGGCCATGGCGGGGCTGGCGCTCACGGCACTGACGCTGTTCGGCTGGTACGGGCGCGTCTTGCGCCAATACGCCCGCCGACCGGCCTGACGCCACCACGAAACGAAGCGGCCGCGGCGACGGTCATCGCGATCGCCCGCGCGGGGGCCGG
>DATNAI010000339.1:0-17634 GCA_035572875.1 Castellaniella sp.
CCGACGAGAACGCCGCAGTCATGGCGCTCATCGAAAACATCCAGCGTGAGGACCTCAATCCACTGGAAGAGGCGCAGGGCGTGCGCCGCCTGCTGGATGAATTCGGCCTTACGCACGAACAGGCCGCCACCGCGATCGGCCGGTCGCGCTCGACGACCACGAATTTGCTCCGGCTGCTGAACCTGGCCGAGCCCGTGCAGACCATGCTGCTGGCGGGCGACATCGACATGGGCCACGCCCGCGCGCTGCTCGCCACAGACCCCGCCCTGCAGATCCTGCTGGCCAACGAGGTCATCGCCCGCCGCCTGTCCGTGCGCGAAACTGAAAAGCGCGTCGCTCGGGCGCTGCGCGACCAGGACGCGGCGCTCGCCGCGCCGGGCGTTCGGACAACCCATGCAAAGGCGGCCGGCAACGGCGATCTGTTGCGCCTGGAAAAGGCGCTGTCCGATCACCTGGCGACCAAAGTCCGCATCCGGACGGGCGCCCGCAAGGGCGGACAGCTCGTCATCGACTTCACCGACTGGGACCATCTGGACGCGCTGCTGGAGCGCCAGGGCCTGGGCGACATCCTTGCCCGCCAGGATTCAGCGGCCTGACCGACCGCCGGCCAGGCCCTGGCGCTCCAGCGGCTTGACACAGAAACACAATTTCCCCATAATCCACAGTTCGCTGCGGTGGGGTGCCCGAGTGGTTAAAGGGGGCAGACTGTAAATCTGTTGGCCTTGCGCCTACGTTGGTTCGAATCCAACCCCCACCACCAGGCGATCCCCTGGCTGAACAACAGGGGGCTGTCACGGGGTACCGAATCGCGGGTGTAGCTCAATGGTAGAGCAGAAGCCTTCCAAGCTTACGACGAGGGTTCGATTCCCTTCACCCGCTCCAGCGGACTGGGTTCGACAGTAATCGATTGAAATACCGCCCATGTGGCTCAGTGGTAGAGCACTCCCTTGGTAAGGGAGAGGTCATGCGTTCGATCCGCATCATGGGCACCACAACTTTCAGCTACTAGCTCTCTATTTCCCTAGTCAGGAGTCAGCCATGGCAAAAGGCAAGTTTGAACGGACCAAACCGCACGTGAACGTGGGCACGATCGGGCACGTTGACCACGGCAAGACGACGCTGACGGCGGCCATCACCACGGTGCTGGCCAAGAAGAGCGGCCATGGCGAGGCCAAGGGCTACGACCAGATTGACAACGCGCCCGAAGAGAAGGCGCGCGGCATCACGATCAACACCTCGCACGTGGAGTACGAGACCGAGCACCGGCACTACGCGCACGTGGACTGCCCGGGGCACGCCGACTACGTGAAGAACATGATCACGGGCGCGGCGCAAATGGACGGGGCGATACTGGTGGTCTCGGCCGCCGACGGGCCGATGCCGCAGACGCGCGAGCACATTTTGCTGGCCCGCCAGGTGGGGGTGCCCTACATCATCGTGTTCCTGAACAAGTGCGACATGGTCGATGACGAGGAGCTGCTCGAGCTCGTCGAGATGGAGGTGCGCGAGCTGCTCTCGAAGTACGACTTTCCGGGCGATGACACGCCGATCGTCAAGGGCTCGGCCAAGCTGGCGCTCGAGGGCGACACGGGTCCGCTGGGCGAGCAGGCGATCATGCAGCTGGCCGAGACGCTGGACAGCTACATTCCGACGCCGGAGCGGGCCATCGACGGGGCCTTCCTGATGCCGGTCGAGGACGTGTTCTCGATCTCGGGCCGCGGCACGGTGGTGACGGGGCGCGTCGAGCGCGGCGTGATCAAGGTGGGCGAGGAGATCGAGATCATCGGCATTCACGACACGCAGAAGACGACCTGCACGGGCGTGGAGATGTTCCGCAAGCTGCTCGACCAGGGACAGGCGGGCGACAACGTGGGGATTTTGCTGCGCGGCACCAAGCGCGAGGACGTCGAGCGTGGCCAGGTGTTGGCCAAGCCGGGGTCGATTCACCCGCACACGAACTTCACGGCCGAAGTCTACATCCTGTCCAAGGAGGAGGGCGGTCGCCACACGCCGTTCTTCAAGGGGTACCGTCCGCAGTTCTACTTTCGCACGACCGACGTGACGGGCGTCGTGCAGTTGCCCGAGGGCACCGAGATGGTGATGCCGGGCGACAACATCACGATGGAAGTGACGCTGATTGCGCCCATCGCCATGGAAGAGGGCCTGCGCTTTGCCATCCGCGAGGGCGGCCACACCGTCGGTGCCGGCGTCGTCGCCACAATCATCAAGTAATTTTGATGCCTCGGCGGGGGCCATGCCCCCGCCGGTTTTCGTTCTTTAGGGATTCCCATGAAAAGCCAGAAAATCCGCATCCGCCTGAAGGCGTTCGACTACAAGCTGATCGACCAGTCCGCCGCCGAGATCGTCGAGACGGCGAAGCGCACTGGCGCCGTGGTCCGTGGCCCCGTGCCGCTGCCCACGCGCATTCGCCGCTATGACGTCCTGCGCTCGCCGCACGTCAACAAGACTTCCCGTGATCAGTTCGAAATGCGTACCCATCAGCGGCTGATGGACATCGTCGATCCCACCGACAAGACCGTGGACGCATTGATGCGTCTGGATCTGCCGGCCGGTGTCGACGTCGAGATCGCGCTGCAGTAAACCCCCATCGAGGCGCCGGTTCGGTGCCTCGCCGGGAAAAACGCCATGCCTTCGGGCATGGCGTTTTTCTTTGTGCGGCGCGCCTGTCCGTCCGCCGCACAGGGGCACCGGGGGCGCTCGAAAAGGCTCTCGTCGAGCGCCTCCCGGCTATGGTCGGCCCTGCCTGAAAACCCCGGTTGACTCTTACATATATCACAGATATAGTTAAATCAGCTCGACCCCGAGCGCTTTCGCACAGCGCCCCGAAAGGCCGGATGGAACCCGCTGGCGGGGCGCGTGCAAGGACGTCACGGGGGCTCGGTGGATCCTGACGCAGGCACCCAGTTCAGAGAAACTGGAGCTCTCGTCGCCTATGTGAATATATTGGAGACATGCCATGCAAATAAACCGCCGTTCGCTGCTCAAGGCGGCGACCGCCGCCACAGCGACGACATTGCTGGGTGCGCCGGTGCTCGCCCTGGCGCAGAAAACCATCAAGTGGAGGGTCCAGGTCCTGTGGGGAGCAGGCGAAGACACCTACGCCATGTTCCAGAAGTTCTGCGACAACGTGAAGAAGAACACGGGCGGCCGCATGGAGATCACGCCGTTCTCGGCGGGCGCCATCGTGGGCACCTTCGAGACTCTGGATGCCGTCGGCCAGAATGTGATCCAGGGGCATTCCACGTATCCGGGATACTTCGCGGGCAAAGAAGCGGCGCTGGCCGTGATCGGCGACTTTGCCTTCGGTTATACCGAACCCGCACAGCAGAACGCCTGGCTATACGAAAAAGGCGGCATCGACATGATCCGCAAGGCCTACGACAAGTTCAATGCCCATACCGTTGGCTGCACCTGGTGGGGGGTCGAGTCCCTGTCCTGCAAGGTGCCGGTGCGCGGCCCGGACGACTTCAAGGGCCTCAAGCACCGCGGGGCGCAGGGCCTGGCGGCGGAAACCATCGCAAAGATGGGGGCATCCATCGTGGTGATTCCGGGCGGCGAGGCGTATTCCGCGCTCGAGAAGGGTGTCGTGGACACCGTGGACTGGTCCACCCTGTCGGTCAATAACAAGATCGGCTTCTTCGAGGTCGCCAAGTACGCGACCTACCCGGGCTTCCACTCGATGCCGATCCAGGATTTCACGGTCAACAAGGCCGCGTGGAAGGCATTGCCCGACGACATCAAGGGCATCGTTGAGAACACCTGGAAGGAGTTCTCGGCCTACCAGGTAGCCACCATCGCCAAGAACGACGAGGCGATCGTTCCCGAGGTCAAGAAGAAGGGGGTGGAGCTGATCGACTGGAGCGACGAAAGCCGCCGGCGGAGTCGTGAGCTGGCCCACCAGGTATGGGCGGAATGGGCCAAGAAGAGTCCCCTCGCCAAGCAGGCGGTGGAATCCCAGCAGGCCTATCTGCGCGAAATCAAACTTTTGGCGTGAACATGATCCACTCATTCATACGCATCATCGGGCGGGTGAATGAGTGGGTTGGCCGTCTGGCCGGCCTGCTCATCCTGCTCGTGGTGGCGATCATCGCGCGCGAGGTGATCGCCCGCACCGTCTTCCATGCGCCGGCCGTCTGGGCGGACGAGTCCACGACCTACATCGCGGGCTTCGTCTATGTGCTGGGCGGCGGGTATGCCTTGCTGCACCGCCGCCACGTCACCGTGGACATGGTCTACGAGCTGTTCGGGTGGCGCGGACGGCGCGTCTGCGATCTGATCGCCTTCGTCCTGTTCACCGCTTATTGCCTGACCCTGATCGTGTATGGGTGGGACCTGGCCGTCACGTCGTTCCTGCAGGGCGAAACCTCGGGCACCTTGTGGAATCCGCCGATCTGGCCCGTGAAGTTTGCCATTCCGATCGCGGGAGCCCTGTTATTCCTGCAGGGTGTGGCCAACCTCCTCGAAAACTTCCAGCAGCGCAAAGACCGGTAAAGCGGTAAAGCGCGCCTCCCTCCTGCTCAAAGATAGCGAGAGATTATGTCTATAGGACTTTTGACGCTCGTCGTATTCGGAGCGCTGATCGCGGCGTTGATCGTCGGTTTGCCGATTGCGTTCGCAACCGCGGCCGTCGCCGTGGGATTGGCGATCTGGCAGTTCGATCTGAATACCCTGAACATCATCGTCAGCCGGGTGTTCACCCTGATGGGGAACAACATCCTGCTGTCCGTCCCGCTGTTCATCCTGATGGCTTATGTCCTCGAGAAAGCCGGCATCGCCGAGGACATCTTCAAGGCGGCCTACGTGTGGTCGGGAAAGCTTCGCGGCGGTCTCGCGGTGGCGGTCGTGATCTCGTGCGCGCTCATGGCTGCCATGGTCGGCGTGATCGGCGCGGAAATCGTGACCATGGGCGTCGTCGCGTTGCCGGCGATGCTGAACCGTGGCTACGGCAAGTCCCTGGCACTGGGGTCGATCTGCGCCGGCGGCGGACTGGCGACGCTGATTCCGCCCAGCGTGGTTTTCATCATGTACGCCCTCACGTCGGGCACCTCCATCGGCCAGCTCTACATGGCGGGTGTGCTCCCCGGGCTGCTGCTGGGCGGGCTGTACGTGGTGTACATCCTGACCCTCAGCTACTTCAAGCCCGCGGTGGCGCCCAGCGCCCCGCCCGAGGAACTGAACATCTCCCTGCGCGAGAAGCTCGGTTATCTGAAGAACCTCATCCTGCCGAGCTTCGTGGCCTTCTCGGTGCTGGGTTCGCTGTACCTGGGCTGGGCGACGCCCACCGAGGCGGCAGGCATCGGCGTCGTGGGCGCGCTGCTGGCATCGGTGATCAACCGGCGTTTCACCTGGAAGGGGCTGTATGCCGCGGTCGTGGACACGACCAAGGTGACCTGCATGCTGTACTGGCTGTTCTTCGGCGCATCCGTCCTCGTGGGCGTGTACACCATGGCCGGCGGCACGCAGTACCTGAAGGAAATGCTGCTCGGCATGCCGGGCGGCAGCTGGGGCGTGCTGATCGCCATCAATCTGATCTGGATCGTGCTGGGATGCGTGGTGGACTGGATCGGGATCCTGCTGCTGACCGCGCCGGTTTTCGTACCGGTGGCCATCCAGCTCGGCTTCGACCCGATCTGGCTGGGCGTGTTGTTCTGCATGAACATGCAGATCAGCTATATCTCGCCCCCCTTCGGACCGGCCGCCTTCTATCTCAAAGGGGCGGCGCCGGCCGGCATCACCATCGGCGACATCTTCCGGTCCGTGTGGCCCTTCCTGGGGCTGCAGCTGATTGCGCTGGGCCTGGTGATGGCCTTCCCATCCATCGCCCTGTGGCTGCCCCAAACCATGATAGGGAGGTAATACCGTCATGCAGCAACACTTGATTGCCCGCCAGGCTGTCGCACAGGATGCGCGGCCCGCCTGGCGACTGGATACCGACGTCCTGATCGTCGGAGGAGGGGCCGCAGGCGTCGCGGCGGCCCATACCGCGGCCCGTCAGGGGCTGAAGGTCACCGTCCTCGAGCGCTATGGATTCTGTGGCGGCGGCGCGGTGGCCGGCCTCTCAGGCACGATCTGCGGCCTGTATCTGGCGCACGAAGATCCCGGTCATGCTCCCGAACGGCTGGTGCATGGCTTCGTCGACACCTTCATCGCCGCCATGGAGTCGCGTGGCGGCCTGGCCGACCCCGTGCGCTATGGCCTCACCCATACGCGGGTGCATGATCCGCATGTATGGCGCGAGTCCGCCGATGGCCTGCTGGCGGATCAGGGGGTGCAGGTGCTCTATCACACCATCGTCACCGATGTGCTGATGGAGGGCGGCGACCGCGTCGCGGGCGTGATCGCCTACACCAAGCAGGGCAAGCTCGAGGTCCGCTCCAGGATCACGATCGATGCCAGCGGCGACGCCGACCTGGCGGTGATGGCAGGGCTGGATACTCGGGTGGGCCAGGATGGTCAGGTGCAGAATCCGACCATGATCTTCCGCCTGTCGGGCGTGGATGTGGCGCGCTTCCTGGCGGAATACGGCGAGGATTCGATCCTGCCCGATCGGGTCACGCAATTGATCCTGTCGTGCAATGCCGCCGGAGATTACCGTCTGCCGCGCGCCAAGATATTCCTGTTCCCGACCCCGCGCCCGAACGAGCTCATCTGCAATGCCACCCGTGTCGTGGGGGCCGATGGGCGCGAGCTCAATCCGTTGCGAGCCCGGGACTTCACCGAGGCGGAAATCGAGGGCCGCAAACAGGTCCGCGAATACGAGCGCTTTTTCCGGGATCATCTCGTCGGCTGCGAACAGGCCTACCTGAACGATACCGGCGTGCAGGTCGGGGTGCGCCAGACGCGCCAGGTCGTGGGAAGGCAGACCTTGGGCAACAAGGACGTTGTCGTGGGGACCAAGTATCGCGACGGGATTGCCCGCTCGGCCTGGCCCATCGAACTGCACAGCGCCGAGAAGCCGCGCCTGTCCTGGCTGTTCGACGATTACTACGAGATCCCCTACGAATGCTTCGTACCCGTCCGGGGCGAGTCCCTGCTGTTCGCCGGGCGCTGTCTGTCGGCGGAGCACGAGGCCATGGCCTCGGCGCGCGTGACCGCGCAGTGCTTCAGCTACGGACATGCCATCGGCCACGCCGCGGCGCTGGCCGTCAAAGAGAACCTTTCCGTCGGGGAGGTCGAGGGGCGGGACATCCGCGAGCTCGTCAATCGCGACGGCGCGCAATTGGGAGTTTGACATGACGATTCGACGCAGTACGGAAGACGCGGTTGCGGTGCTGACCATAGACCGCCCGAACCGGCGCAACGCCCTCAGCGAGGACGCGGTGCTGTCCCTGAAGCAGCATCTGCGGGACATCGAGGCGGACGCCTCGGTGCGGGCTACGGTGATCACCGGCAGTCCGCCGGGATTCTGCGCCGGCAGCGACCTGAAGGAGCTTTCCGCCATGGATGTTGCGGGCATGTGCGCGCACGAGGCAGACACCGGCTCGTTCTGCCGTTCCATCAGCCAGTTGCGCAAGCCGGTGATCGCGGCCGTCGAGGGCTTTGCGCTGGGCGGCGGCTTCGTGTTCGCGGTGGCATGCGACGTGATCGTCAGTGGCGCTTCCTGCCGGTGGCACTTGCCGGAGGTTCAGATCGGCTGGATTCCTCCGTGGGGCCTGGAGATGGTGGTCGCGCGGGTCGGGCCGGTGGCCGCCCGCCGTCTGGCCTGGGGTGCGGAACCTATGAATGGAACGGAGGCCCACCGTATCGGGCTTGCCGACTATCTGGCCGATGATGGCCAGGCCCTGAACCGGGCGCTGGAACTGGCGCAGCGGCTGGCCGCTCTGCCCGACGTCGCAGTGGCATCCGTGAAGTCGTATTTCGCGCCGCATGCCGGTCGCGACGGCGAGACCGGCGATGTGATCGCCAACCGGATGTTTGCGGACAATTGCAGGCACCCCGTCGCCCTTTCTACCTTGAAAAAATTTGGAGTGCGTGCATGAGCAAGTTCTGCTCTCTGGAACAGGCGGTCTCCCATGTGAAAGACGGCCAGACCGTCGCCAGTGTGGGCGTCATCGGGTGGATCACGCCGGATGCGCTGCTTCAGGCGCTGGGCGAACGCTATGAACGCGAAGGCGCCCCGCGCGATCTGACGTTCTATTTTCCCTGTGGCACCGGGGACGCCATGGAAATCGGCGGAATGGACCGGGTGGCGAAGCGGGGCCTGATGAAGCGCATCGTTTCGGGCTCCTATATCAACCCGGTTCATCCTCAGACCGGCGAGCGGCCCAAGTTGATGCAGTTGATCCGGCAAAACGCCATAGAGGCCTACAGCTGGCCCATCGGCGCATCGATGCATTGGCTGCGCGAGCTGGCCCGCAAGAGCCCCGGCTATCTCACCAGGGTCGGCCTGGGCAGCTACATCGATCCCGACCAGGATGGCGGCCGGCTGACCGACCTGGCCAAGGACGACCTGGTGCGCAAGGTGTCGTTCGACGGTCAGGAATATCTGTTCTATCCGACCTGGCCGATTCACTGCTGTTTCATCCGCGCGAGTGCCGCCGACGAGTTTGGCAATCTGTCCTTCGAGGATGAGGGCCTGATGTCTTCGGCTCTGGCCCTGGCCCTGGCGACCAAGGCGTGCGGCGGCCGTGTCGTCGCCCAGGTCACCCGGCCGGTGGAACGTTACACGCGCGCTGCGGGCGCGGTCCGGATACCCGGCGATTTCGTGGACGATGTGGTGATCGTGCCGGATCAGGTAATGGTGACGGACACACCCCACGATACCCGGTACTTGTCTCCCCGGAACCTGCAGCTCGATTCGCTGCCCAGGATCCCGTTCGGTCCGGACAAGATCATCGGCCGGCGTGCCTACCTCGAAATCCCGAAGCACACCCTGACCATTCTCGGTTTCGGGGCCTCGTCCGACATGCCTCTGGTCATGGCGGAGGATGGCGTGCTCACCGAGCGCACGATGGGAGACTACCGCTTCACCACCGAACACGGCTCCTATGGGGGAGTCGTGATGACCGGATGGCAGTTTTCGGCGAATATGTGGCCCGAGGCACTCGTGGATGGGGTCACGCAGTTCGACGCCATCGATGGCGGCCTGTGTGAGTGCACCGCGCTGGCCTTTGCCGAGTTCGACGCGGCCGGCAATGTGAACGTCAGCAAGTTCGGGTCGGCCAATCCGGGTGCCGGCGGCTTCATCGACATCGCCCACAACGCCTCCAAGCTCATCTTCGCCGGCACGTTCACGACCGGAGGGCTGAGCGTCTCCGCCCGGGATGGTGTCTTGCACATTGACCGGGAGGGCAAGAACAAGAAACTGGTCGAGCGGGTCGGGCATATCACCTACCCGGTGCGGGCGGGGGTCGCCGACCGGAACCAGCAGGCCCTCGTGATCACCGAGAGGGCCGTATTCTCGGTCACGGCCGGCGGGCTCGAACTCATCGAGATCGCCCCGGGCGTGGATCTGCAGCGCGATGTGTTGGACCAGATGGGCTTTGCGCCCCGGATCAGCGACAGGTTGAAGACGATGGACGACTGGATATTCAGGGATGAATGTCCAGCGGTTTCCGCGCTGCCGTGACGATCTGCGGCAGCGCCGCGGTTTTCGGGGCTATGCGCCCGTGAGGCCGCTCAACTGCTGCCGCGGGCGATGAGGGTGGACTGGAAGCGGCTGATCCGCGTGGCGGGAGAGCGGACGGCCGTGCCGGCGTCGCTGGCGAGCAGGCTCTCCAGCAGCAAGGACGCGGCTGCGGACGCCATCGCATCGACCGGCAGGCGCATGCAGCTGATGCCGGGGCCCCAGAGCTCGAACCAGTCGGGATCGTGGTAGGCGATCAGGGCGAGCCGGCCCGGCACGGAGATACCCTGCTCGCGGATGGCTGCCAGCGCCCCCACGGCGAGTTCGGGGCCGGCCAGGATGACGGCCGTGGGCGGCGCGGGCAAGGACAGCAACTCCAGCATGGCGCGATGGCCGAAATCCCGCCTGGGCGGGCCCTGGCGCAGCAGGCCGGGATCGCTGTCCAGCGACATGCCGCGCAGGGTTCGCAGATATCCCTGGACCCGTTCGCGGCCCGTGCTCAGCTGTGACGAACTGCCGATGTAGCCGATCCGTGCGTGCGATCTCGCGGCGAGGTGCCGCACCGCCATGGCGATCCCGGCGCGCTCGTCCAGGGCCACCGCTGGTGCCGCCAGACGGGGGTGCCGGCGCAGCAGTTGCACGGTGGGGATGGCCGCCAGAAGCCCGATGGATTCCGCGCACGGACGGGCGGTCGGGGCAATGATGATGCCGGCCACCCGGGCCTCGCGCAGGCTTCTGATCTGTTCCCGTTCGATTGCCGGCTGGTCCTCGGAGGTCGCCAGCACCAGCTTGTATTCATGCTGGAGGAACGATGCGGACAGCCGCGACATGATGCGGCTGTAGAAGTCGTTGACGACGTCGGGGAAGATCACGCCGATCAGCTCGCTGCGCGTGCGCCGCAGCATCCTGGCGCCGGAGTGCGGAATATAGCCCAGCGCGTCGGCGGTCTCGCGGATCCGCCGGCGGGTTTCCGGCCGCACCGACGGGGAGTCCCGCAGGGCACGGGAGACCGTCGGGTGCGAAACGCCCAGTCGGACGGCAATATCCTTGATCGTGACGTTCTTCATGTCTTTCAGGCCAGCGCCCCGCGCCATGCCGCGGCGATCTCAGCCAGGTGGCGGCGCGGCCGGGAGATCAAGGGCCGCGCGACCTGCCGCACGAGGTCCTTCTGCGACGTCTCGGTGACATATTCCACTGGAGACTTGCCGTCGATGCGCGCCAGAAGCAGGGCGGGCAGCAGCCGCGCCGCCCGTTCTTCCAGGTCCGCGGCGGGCTCCCAGTCGGCCTTCTCCAGGTAGCCGTCCGTGAAGGCCTCGAAGCATCGCAGGAATGCGTCGCGGCGATCCGGCCGAGGCAGGCATTTCAACAGGAAATGATTGAGGCAGAACGCCAGATCGAAGGCGGGGTCCCCGTACCAGGCGCATTCCGCATCGAGGAAGACCGGCGAGGACGGGCCCACCAGGATGTTCTTGGGGCTGATGTCGCCGTGCACGAGCGCCTTGTGTGTGCCCAGAGTGTCCTTCGCCATGTCCCGCAGGACGGTGCCCAGGTCCGGATGGGCCTGCGCGGCGGCGATGAGATAGGGTTCCAGCCGGATGGACTGGAAAATATCGTCGGTCGGGAACGCTCCGCGGACAGCGGGATCGCCGGCGGAGGCGGCATGCAGCCGGCCCAGCCTTGCTCCCACTCCCCGCGCGAAATCCGGATCTGCGTGCCCCGCCAGAAGCTTGGACTTCCAGACTGGGTGGGTGGCGCCGTCCAGGAACGACATGGCAAATGCGCCGATCCCGGGATCGTGTGCCAGCGGGCGCGGGACGGATTCGGGCAGATGCCCGAAGGCGAATTTCATCCAGGCCCATTCGTAGCCGTTGCGCGATGTGGGCGCGTACCAGTCGCGGGCCACCCGCAGCTTGGGGAGGGCGCACTTGACGCACAGGGAGCCATCGTTGACGTCGACGCGCCAGATGTCGGAGGCGACGCCTCCCGTGAGGGGCGTCCAGCGCACCCGGTCCCCGGGACCCGCCAGCCCGTGGGCCCGCAGGAATTCGGGCAGGCGGGGGTCGGGTTGCATCGGCGCGCCGCTCACCGCCGGACCCCGGTCGGCAGCGACAGCAGGTCGGCATAGGGTGCGCCGCTGGCGGCCTCTATGCGCAGGAGCTGGTTGTATTTGCTCAGGGTGCTCGATGTGCGCAGCGAGCCGATCTTGATCTGGCCCGCGGCGGTTCCCACCGCCAGGTCGGCGATGAAGGAATCCTCGGTCTCGCCCGACCGGGCCGAGATGATCGTCGAGTAGCCGTGCTGCCTGGCCAGGGCGATCACGTCCAGTGTGCCCGACAGCGTCCCGTTCTGGTTCACTTTGACCAGCACGCCGTTCGCGGCCCGGTTCCCGATGCCCCTGCGCAGGCGATCCGGATTGGTCGTGAACAGATCATCGCCCACCAGTTGAACCTTCGAGCCCAGCGCGGCGGTCAGCGCGCTCCAGCCGGCCCAGTCCTCTTCGCCCAGGCCGTCCTCTATGGAGACGACAGGGTAGTCCCGGACCCACTCGCACAGCATGTCGATCATTTCGTCGGTGGTGCGTGTCACGCCTTCGCGGGCCAGCCGGTAGTCGCCCCGGTCATTGCGCAGCGCGGTTGACGCAACGTCGATGGCGATGAGCACGTCCTCGCCCGGCCTCAGTCCGGCGGCTTCGATGGCTAGGCACATGAGTTCCAGCGCCACGCGGCCGCTGCGGCAGCCGGGACTCAGGCCCCCTTCGTCCGCCAGCAACGTGGGCAGACCTCGCGCCTGGCAGACGCGCGATGCGGCGCCGCGAACCAGGGATATGGTGTGAATGGCGTCTTCGATGCTGGAGGCGCGCGCAGGAATGGCGAGGAAATCCTGTGCGTCCATGCCGCCGCCGGCGTGCATGCCACCACTGAGGATATTCACCATCGGAAGCGGCATGAGGACCCGCGGATTGCCGGCCAGATCGGCGATGTGCATGTGCAAGGGGCGGTTGCGCGCGGCTGCGGCCGCCCGGCAGGCGGCGAGAGACACGCCCAGGATGGCGTTGGCTCCGAGCCTGTGCAACTGATTCGTGCCATCGAGCTCGCGCAGCTTCGTGTCCAGGCCGCGTTGGTCCATCGCGTCCAGGCCGGTCACTTCCCGCGCGATCTCGCCGTTGACGTTGGCCGCTGCCTGCAGCACGCCCAGGCCCCAATATCGGTTCGGGTCTCCATCCCGCAATTCGTGGGCTTCGTGGGTGCCTGTCGAGGCGCCCGACGGGACGGAGGCGCGGCCCCGATGGCCTCCGGCCAGGCCGACGTCGACTTCAATGGTCGGGCGGCCCCGGGAATCCAGGATCTGGCGAGCGGCTACGGTCGTGATGGCGGTCAGCATCGGGAGATCTCGTGGGCGAACGGCGATGGGCGGATTACAGCATGCATTGCACACGTGTGCAACGATTCGCGCCACGGCCCCACAAGGGCGAGTCTCCCGGCCCGGCGCCATTTCAAGCGAAGCAAACGCTACGGGTACAATGCGGGTGGCAGTCTTTCCTTCATGGGCGTTTCCACCGATTCCCGATCGCTTCCGGCATCCCATTCTTCGTCGAATGACGCATGACTAAAGAAAACAAAAAAGAAACTTTGGTGAACATCGCGCATCGCGAGCTCGAACGGCGATTCGTGACGCTTGAACTGGCGCCGGGTACCATCTGGAAGGAAAGCGAACTGGCCGAACTCGTGGGCATCGGACGTACGCCCGTGCGCGAAGCGCTGTTGCGCATGGCGTCGGATCAGTTGGTGACCATACTCAAGCGCGCCGGTGTCGTGATCTCGACCGTTTCGATCGAGGACCAGCTCTGCGTCGTCGAGGCCCGCCGCGCGTTGGAAGCGGTGGTGTCCGTGCGTGCGGCCCGATGCGCGCTCGACAGTGAACGGCAGCACCTGCTGGAAATCGCCGACACCATCGAGGCCGCCGGACGGAGCGAGAACGTGCGGGATTACCTGCTGTCCCATTTCGAACTCAAGCGGCTCGTCGCGCTGTATTCGCGCAACCCTTATGCGGCCCGGGCCTTGCAGCCGCTGCATACCTTCTCGCAGCGCTTTTATTTCATTTACCATCAGCAGTTCAACAACCTCGAAGAAGTCGGCAATGCGCATGCGCAACTGTCGCGCGCCATTGCTTCCGGAGACGTCGTCCGCACCGAGCAGTGCAGTACCCACGTCAGCGACATCGCCGAGGCGTTTACCCGCCGGCTGCTGCTGGATGCCGCGTAGGCGCCCGCCGGGCTCCCGCCTCGACGGTCCACGCGGACAGGTATTGCTCTGCTGTGCGAATCGTGATACGATTTAGAGCTTCGCCGTCTGTATCGGCGATTTTTGCTGTGCATTGCAGCGGCGGCACAGCCGAGCAGTGCAGTGGTGCAGTACCCTAGCCCCGGCCAATCGTAGTCGGGAATGAAAACTGTGGGGAAAACATCCCCCGGAGAAAACAATGTCGAATTCGACACCTACGCCCGCTGCCTGGCGGCTCGGGCTTGTGGGGCGCAAGGTTGGCATGACCCGCATCTTTACCGACGATGGCGAGTCCATCCCGGTCACGGTGCTGGACGTGTCCAATAACCGCGTGGCCCAGGTCAAGACGCCTGACATCGACGGCTACGCGGCCGTGCAGCTTGCCTATGGCACCCGACGCGCGACGCGCGTGACCAAGGCTCTGGCGGGCCACTTCGCCAAGGCCGGCGTCGAGGCTGGCAGCATCCTCAAGGAATTCCGTCTGGATCCGGCCAAGGCCGCCGAATTCACGGCCGGCTCGGTCGTGACGGTGGAATCGGTTTTCGAGGTCGGCCAGCAGGTCGACGTCACCGGTACCACGATCGGTAAAGGCTTCGCCGGCACGATCAAGCGCCACCACTTCGGTTCGCAACGCGCCTCGCACGGCAACTCGCGTTCGCACCGCGTGCCTGGTTCGATCGGTCAAGCCCAGGATCCGGGCCGCATCTTCCCCGGCAAGCGCATGTCCGGCCATCTGGGCGATGATACCGTCACCGTGCAGAACCTGGACGTGGTGCGCGTCGATGTCGAACGCGGGCTGCTGCTCGTGCGCGGCGCCGTCCCGGGCCACAAGAACGCCGATATCATCGTGCGCCCTGCCATCAAGGCAGCGCCCAAGAAAGGAGCCTAATCATGGAACTCAAGCTCCTGAATGATCAGGGTCAATCCTCGGCCACCGTGGCCGCAGCCGACGAAATCTTCGGCCGCGACTTCAACGAGGCCCTGGTGCACCAGGTCGTGGTCGCCTACCAGGCCAACGCCCGCACCGCCGACCGCGCGCAGAAGAATCGCCGTGACGTCAAGCACTCCACCAAGAAGCCGTGGCGCCAGAAGGGCACCGGCCGCGCCCGTTCGGGCATGACGTCCTCGCCGATCTGGCGGGGGGGTGGTCGCACGTTCCCCAATTCCCCGGACGAAAACTTCAGCCACAAGGTCAACAAGAAAATGTACCGCGCGGGCCTGCGCGCCATTTTCTCGCAGCTTGTGCGCGAGGATCGTCTGGCCGTGGTGGAATCGTTCGCGCTCGAGACCCCGAAGACCCGGCTGGCCGCTGCCAAGCTGAAGGATCTCGGGATCAATGAGTCCGTCCTGATCATCACCGACGCGCTGGATGAAAACGTCTACCTCGCAACGCGCAACCTGCCGCATGTGGCAGTGATTGAAACGCGCTACGCCGATCCGCTGTCTCTGGTCCACTACAAGAAAGTGCTGATCACGAAGCCGGCGATCGCCCAACTCGAGGAGTTGCTGGGATGAATGCCGAACGTTTGATGCAAGTCATTCTGGCGCCCATCGTGACGGAAAAGTCCACGATGCTCGCCGAAAAGAACAACCAGGTCGTTTTCCGCGTGGTCGCTGATGCCACCAAGCCGGAAATCAAGGCCGCCGTCGAACTGCTGTTCAAGGTCGAGGTCGCCTCCGTCCAGGTCGCCAACCGCAAGGGCAAGGAAAAGCGCTTTGGCCGCTTCATGGGCCGTCGCCGCAACGACCGCAAGGCTTATGTGTCCTTGAAAGCCGGCCAGGAAATCGACTTCTCGGAGGTCCACTAAATGCCGCTGATCAAAGTCAAACCTACCTCGGCGGGCCGCCGCGGCATGGTCAAGGTCGTGCACCCCGAGCTGCACAAGGGTTCCGCCCACGGCCCGCTGCTGGAAAGCCAGTCGCGCGGCTCAGGCCGCAACAACAATGGCCACATCACCGTGCGCCATCGTGGCGGCGGCCACAAGCAGCACTATCGCGTCGTCGATTTCCGTCGCAACAAGGACGGCATCGTGGCGAAGGTCGAGCGCCTGGAATATGACCCCAACCGCACCGCCCACCTGGCCTTGCTGTGCTATGCCGATGGCGAGCGCCGCTACATCATCGCCCCGCGTGGTCTGGAAGTCGGCACCAAGGTCGTCTTCGGCCTCGAGGCTCCGATCCGCGTCGGCAACACGCTGCCCATCCGCGCCATTCCGGTGGGTTCCACGATTCACTGCGTGGAGCTGCTGCCGGGCAAGGGCGCCCAGATGGCTCGCTCGGCCGGTGCATCGGCGGTGCTGCTCGCTCGTGAAGGCGTTTACGCACAGGTCCGCCTGCGCTCCGGCGAGGTCCGTCGCGTGCATATCGACTGCCGCGCCACCATCGGCGAAGTCGGCAACGGCGACCACAGCCTGCGCCAGATCGGCAAGGCCGGTGCCACGCGCTGGCGCGGGATTCGTCCTACCGTTCGTGGCGTGGTCATGAACCCGGTGGATCACCCGCACGGTGGCGGCGAAGGCCGCACTGGCGAGGGCCGTGAGCCGGTCAGCCCGTGGGGCACTCCCACCAAGGGCTACCGGACCCGTCGTAACAAGCGCACAGACAATATGATTGTCTCGCGGCGCAAGCGGAAATAAGAGGCGAGCTATGTCACGTTCGATCAAGAAAGGCCCGTTCGTCGATGCGCATCTGATCAAGAAGGTCGATGCCGCCGTCGGGGGCAAAGAGAAAAAGCCGATCAAGACCTGGTCGCGCCGTTCCACCATCCTGCCCGAATTCATTGGGCTGACGATTGCCGTGCACAACGGCCACCAGCACGTTCCCGTCTACATCAACGAGAACATGGTCGGCCACAAGCTCGGCGAATTCGCCCTGACGCGGACCTTCAAGGGCCACGCGGCGGACAAGAAGGCCAAGAGGTAAGCCATGGAAACTAGCGCAGTCATTCGCGGCGTCCATATTTCCGCGCAGAAGACCCGCCTGGTGGCGGATCTGATCCGCGGCAAATCCGTGGCGCACGCCCTGAACATCCTGACGTTCAGCCCCAAGAAGGCCGCCGGCATCCTGAAGAAGGCGCTGGAGTCGGCCATCGCCAACGCGGAACACAACGATGGTGCCGACATCGACGAACTCAAGGTCACGACGGTCTACGTCGACAAGGCCCAGTCGATGAAGCGTTTTTCGGCCCGCGCCAAAGGTCGTGGCAACCGCATTGAAAAGCAGACCTGCCACATCGTGGTCAAGGTCGGGGCTTAAGGAGTCGCAATGGGACAGAAAATTCACCCGATTGGGTTCCGCCTCGCGGTCAACCACAACTGGACTTCCCGCTGGTACGCCAACGACAAGGTCTACGGCAGCATGCTCGCCGAAGACATCCGTGTGCGTGAGTACCTGAAGAAGAAACTCAAGCAGGCTTCCGTCGGCCGCATCGTCATCGAGCGCCCGGCCAAGAACGCCCGCATCACCGTCTACTCGGCGCGTCCGGGCGTGGTGATCGGCCGTCGCGGCGAGGACATCGAGAACCTGAAGACCGATCTGCAGCGTCTGATGGGCGTGCCCGTGCACGTCAACATCGAAGAAATCCGCAAGCCGGAAACCGACGCCCAGCTGATTGCCGATTCGATCACCCAGCAGCTCGAAAAGCGCATCATGTTCCGCCGCGCCATGAAGCGCGCGATGCAGAACGCGATGCGTCTGGGCGCTCAGGGCATCAAGATCATGTCCGCCGGCCGCCTGAACGGCGCCGAGATCGCGCGTTCCGAGTGGTAC
>DATNAI010000340.1:0-3995 GCA_035572875.1 Castellaniella sp.
CGGCTTCCAGGACGGCGATGCTTTCGTCCTTGCGGGTGGTGGGAATCTTGAAGTATTGGACTTGGCCCCGCTCATTTCGACAAACGACGTCGGTGAATGTGCCGCCTATGTCAACCGCTACGCTCAGCATAAAGTCGATCCCGTATTCGTTGCGTTCGTCCGAAGGCCATCACGCCTGCCGGTGCTGTTTGGCGCCCGATGATGCGTACTGACTTGTCGATGTTATATCGCTTATCGATACGATAAAATTAATTATCGATATCGAGTTATCGCATGCTATATTGGCGAAAATTTTCTGTCAATACGTTGTTGCTATCGAAGTTCGCCTTGCTCGGCGTGTAATGGGCCGGCCCCGGCGTCCAGCCGAGCGTGGCGGAAATGGTCCCCGCGGTTCCAGCCATGGAGGCCTCGATAGCCTTGCCCTGGGGTACCTGGTGATGGATGCATCCGCGGCCTGTCTGTCGATTCGGAAACGGGACCCGGCATGTCCGGTCCGTCAGGCGTCATGACGTACGACTATCTCGTCATCGGCGCGGGCATCGTTGGCGCCGCGGTCTCAGCCGAGATTGCGCGGCGGAAACCCGGGGCGCGTATCGTCGTTGCGGAAAAGGAAGCCGATGCCGCTTGGCATCAGACAGGGCGCAATAGCGGCGTCGTGCACTCGGGGGTGTATTACACCCCCGGCAGTCGCAAGGCCCGGTTCTGCCGCGAAGGGATGGCCATGACCGAGGCTTTCTGCGCGGAACACAACGTGGGCTATGAAGCGCGGGGCAAGCTGCTGGTGGCGACCAGCGATGTCGAGGAACGTCGCCTGGATGGCCTGGAAGCGCGCGCTGTTGAAAACGGCGTGCGAGCCATCCGGATTTCTCGTGCCGGACTCGCCACGCTGGAGCCCGCGATCACCGGGCGTGCGGCGCTCCACATTCCGGCGACGGCCATCACCGACTACGCCGGTATCACCAGGGCACTACTGGCGCTGATTGAAAACGCCGGGAACACGGTCCGCTTCAACGCGCCTGTCACCGCAGTGCAAGCGCAGGGAGACGGCTATATAGCCACCGTGGGTGGGGAAACTATTTCCGTCGGGCAGATCATCTCCTGCTCCGGGCTGGCTTCGGACCGCGTCGCCCGGATGCTGGGAGTGGACCCCGGTATCCGCATTCTGCCATTCAGGGGGGAATATTTCGTGCTGCCTTCCCGGTTGAATACGATTGTGCAGCGTTTGATCTACCCTGTCCCTGATCCGCAGTTGCCGTTTTTGGGGGTGCACCTGACACCCATGATCGACGGTACCGTCACCGTTGGCCCGAATGCGGTGCTGTCCCTGGCTCGCGAAAAGTATGGTCATTTCAGCTTCGAGCTGCGAGATGCTGTGTCGGCGCTTGGTTACCCTGGCTTATGGAAAATGCTTGCAAGGTACCCCCGGGCCACTCTTCAGGAACTGAGGGGGTCGCTGTTCAAGCGTGCCTATCTGCAGGCCGTTCGAAAGTATTGCCCGCAGGTACGGTTGTCCGACCTGGCGGTCTACCGTAGCGCAAACCGCGCACAGGCCATGCAGCCGGACGGCAAGCTGGTCGATGACTTCCTCATCGAGCGCATGGGCGGCATCACGGTGATTCTCAATGCGCCGTCTCCGGCGGCGACCGGAGCCATGCCGATAGCCCGCGAAATCGTGGAGAACGTTCTGTAGAGGCGACTGACAGCCGCCGATCCCATCGGAGTGCTCGCCGTCCTGCTGGGCCGGGGCGGCGTCCGCCCGGTCGACAAGGATCCGGGACAGCGCCGGTCGCAGCCGCGCATCGACGTGCAACAGCTCGATCAATACCTGCAGTTCGTCCCGCGTCATTGCTCCATCCTCGTGTCCACCGGCTGGCTGGCATCTGGCTGATCGTATCGGCTGTTCCCGTTTCTTGACATGAATATCCTACCCTTCAGTGGAAATTACGGCTGGCCGTCTGCAACTCGCCCAGGAGTGGCGTCAGGTCCACGAGCCGCCCGACGATAAGGTTCTGGACGCCGCTTTGCGATTGCCATGAGCCGTAGGCGCCCAGGAGCCTGGACGCCAGCACCTCGCGGCGTTGCCGTTCCATGATCCGGGGACGCACGATGAGATTGATCTGGCCTTCTTCGTCTTCCAGCGTCAGGAAAATCACACCTTTCGACGTGCCGGGCCGCTGGCGCACCGTCACGATGCCGCAGGCACGCACCAGGCGGCCATCGGGCTGCTGCCGCAGGTGGCCCGAAGACGAGAACCGCATGCCGGCCAGCCTGTTCCGCAGCAGCGCGACGGGGTGGCGTCCCAGCGTGAGGCCCAGCGTGCGATAGTCTGCGACCAGCGCCTGGCCCTCGGTGAGCAAGGGCAATTGCGGCGTGGCCGTTTCATGGATCTGCGCCTCTTTCAGCAGCCCGCGCTCGGGCGTACTGACGGCCGCTTCCCAAAGCGCCGCGCGCCGATGGCCGGCAAGCGACTTCAGGGCGTCACCGGCGGCCAGGCTGTTCAGATCGTGGCGGTTCAGATCGGCCCGCCGGGCCATGTCGGCGACCGAACTGAATGGTCTGACGGCGCGCGCCTCCTCGATTCGCCAGCCGCTCTCTTGATGCATGCCCTTCAGTTGGTTCATTCCGAGACGAACCGCCGGACGACGCTCGCCGATGGACTCAAGCCGCGCCTCCCAGTCGCTGACCGTGGCGTCGACGGGCAAGACGGTGACGCCGTGCCGGCGAGCGTCCTGAACAAGCACCGAGGGCGAATAGAAGCCCATTGGCTGGCTGTTGAGCAAGGCCACCAGGAACGCCTCCGGCTCGTGGCGCTTGAGCCAGCAGCTCGCGTAGGCGAGCAGTGCGAAACTCGCCGCATGGCTCTCGGGAAACCCGTATTCGGCGAACCCCTGGATCTGGTTGAAAATCTGTTCGGCAAAGCCCCTGTCATAGCCGCGGCTCGTCATGCCGTTGATGATCTTGTCGTAAAACCGGCCCAGGCCACCTCTGCGCCGCCACGCCGCCATCGAGCGTCGGAGCTCGTCGGCTTCGCCTGCCGTGAAACCGGCGGCCAGCATGGCCACCTGCATCACCTGTTCCTGAAAAATGGGGATGCCCAGAGTCCGCTCCAGGGCTTTGCGCACATCGTCGCTGGGATACGTGACCTCTTCGAGCTTCTGGCGCCGGCGCAGATAGGGATGGATCATGCCGCCCTGTATGGGGCCCGGCCGGATGATGGCAACCTCTATCACCAAGTCATAGAATTCCTGCGGCTTCATACGCGGGAGCATGCTCATCTGGGCCCGCGATTCGATCTGGAAGGTGCCGATGGTGTCGGCCACCGAGATCATGTCGTAGGTCTCCTTGTCCTCGGGCGGGATGTCCTGGAGTTCAAAGGGCTCCCCGCGCAATTGGGAGACACCCTCCAGGGCGCGGCGGATGACGCTCAACATGCCAAGCGCCAGGATGTCGATCTTCAGCAGCCCCACGGCATCCAGGTCATCCTTGTCCCACTGCACGACGCTGCGCTCTGCCATTGCGGCGTTTTCGATGGGCACCAGACGGCACAACGGTCCACGCGAAATCACAAAGCCTCCAGGATGCTGCGACAGATGCCGGGGGAATCCCATCAGCCGTTCGGCCAGCACTATCCATTGCTGGGCGGTCACCGACTGGGGGTCGAGGCCGCACTCGGCCATGCGGGCCGCGAGTTGGGTGCGGCCGTCCCAGTAGTGGTAGGCCTTGGCGACGGCATCGACGATCATCGGATCGATGCCGAGCGCTTTACCCGTGTCGCGCACCGCGCTTTTGACGCGATACGTGATGACCACGGCCGTGAGCGCTGCCCGGTCCCGGCCGTATTTGTCGTAGATGTACTGGATGACCTCTTCGCGGCGCTGGTGCTCGAAGTCGAGATCGATGTCCGGCGGCTCGCCGCGTTCCGCGCTGATGAAGCGTTCGAACAGCAGTTCGGCCTTGGTGGGGTCGACCTCGGTGACGCCCAGGCAATAGCAGAC
>DATNAI010000341.1:0-4489 GCA_035572875.1 Castellaniella sp.
CCTGCCAGGGTACGCAGCAGTGACGATTTTCCTACCCCACTGGGGCCCAGGATGGCCACGATTTCCCCCGACTGCAGTTCGAGCGAGAAATCTCGCAGGATGCAGGTTGCAGGGGTCTTCCCGGCCCGTGCGTAGCCCAGAGACAGGTCCTGGGCGCTCAGCACGGCCGACAGGGAAGCATCATCCGCGTGCCCGGGCGTCGAAGGAATGGCGGCCATGCTCAGGCTGCCGCCCGGGCGTGTTCCAGCCCGTCGATTTCTTTGCGCAGATGCTTGAGCGCCGGTGTGACGATGGCCACGAACAAGGCTTCGCGCAGTCGCCGCTGCGAAGGGCTGCTCAGCAGGTAGCCGGCTGCGCCTGCGTGCAGCGCCGCCGACTGCGTGGCCCGCAAGGCAAGTTCAGACGACCGGGCGCGAACGCGCAGCACGTCCAGCGGCAGGGCAGCCTGGTCCTGGCTGGCCAGGCGGTCGATCTCACTGTACAAGGCATCCAGGTCATGCTGCAGGGTGTCGGCCTGATCGTCCAGGTAGCGGTTGACGTGAGCAAGGCGCGCGTTGCTGGCCGTGATCGCGTCCACGCTGGCCTGAATCAGGCCCAGTCCCATGCCGGCCTGGGTGAGCAGGAAGCCTGTCTTGATTCGCTTCATGTAAGCGTCGAATTCATCTGGATCGGCCAGGACGTCCTCAACCGGGATGTACGCGTTTTTCAGCCGGACGTTCAGGGTGCCCGTGCCCTCCATGCCCGAGAAGGACGGGCAGGGGCGCAGCGCGAGCGAAGGCGCGTGCGGCGGCACGGCGAACATGATGTAGCCGCCCTCGTCCAGTTCGGCGGCGACGATGAGCAGGTGGTCGTCTCCCAGGTTGGAGACCCAGGGCAGCGCCCCGTTGACGATAAAGCCGGTGCCTTCGCGGCGCCCGCGCAAATTGATGCGTTCGATGCCCGCCAGGTGTTTGACGGCGTTGGACATGCCTGTCCCGGCGAGCAGGGTGCCTGCCGCCACCGGCTTCAGATAGCGTCCGCGGGCCGCGGCATTGTGCGTCTGATGCAGATACCAGGCGCAGATGGCCTGACACCAGACCAGGAAGGCGGTCGAGCCGCAGGTGCGGGCCACCTGAGCCACGAGGTCGATCTGGGCCGCCAGGCCCAGGCCCAGGCCGCCTTCAGAGGATGGCAGTGCCGCGGCGAATCCCCCCATCTGGCCTAGTGTGCGCAGGAAATCAGCAGGATAGAGGCCATGGTCGATGGCTTGCGTGCGCGGTGCGAGCTGCGTACGGATCAGCTCGTCCACCGCCTGCAACAGGCCGTCGGGTAATGCGGGGTACGTCATGATTCTGCGCCCATCAAGCCGCGTAGGCCGCCAGTTGCTCGTTGGCGTACGGCTGCAACTCCGCGTTGATCGGCGTGTGCGCCAGATTGTTGCTGTAGTTGCACAGCGATGCCAGGCTGACGCCCAACACGACTTCCAGGACCTGACCGTCGGTGTAGCCGGCCCCGCGGAAGGCGGCCAGGGCTGCATCGGAAACCTGCCCTTTGTGCTCCAGCACCTGCAACGTGAACTGAGCGAGAGCATTGAGTTTGGAGTCGGACAGCGCATGCGTGCCTCGCAGCGCGTCCACCAGTTCCTGGGGAAGCTGCAGCTTCTTGGTGGCAAGCTTGGTGTGTCCCGCGACGCAGAAACCGCAGCCGTTGTAGGTCGCCGCGGTGATCTGGATCACCTCGCGTTCGGTTGCCGTGAGGCTGTTGCGGGCGTTGATTGCGCTGACGGTCTGGTAGGTTTCCAGTGCGGTCGGCGCATTGGCCAGCACGCCGAGCAGGTTCGGCAGGAAGCCATTGGCCTGGGCAGCGGCGCGCAGGCGGTCCTGGGCGGCGGAAGGGGCGGATTCGATCGACTGGATGGGGAGGCGGCTCATGGTGTTCAGATCTTCTGTGAGATAACTAAGACCTGAACATTCTAAGAAACCATTCATCTGACCCAAACGAATATAAGCTCATTAAATTATTCGAACGAGTCCTAATGCCTTTCGTTCATTAGTCTATACCGCATCGTCCTAATGACGCCTGCTCATGTAGACATTCCGGAAGCCTTTCGAAGCGGCTGTGCCCTGTGGCGACGTCCATGCCCGTGCCGACCGTTGGCGTCGAATGGTCGACGGGGCATTCGCGCCGATCCGGACGGCGCGGGTCAGACTTCCAGCGTTTCGATTTCAGCCTGCACCTGCAGCCATTCGTCCTCGCTGGCCTGAAGTGCCTTGGTGAGCTCGCCGTGCTCGGCGAGCAGGCCGGGGCGTCGATCGCGCCAGGCGTCGGTGTAGAAGTCCGCTTGGGCCATTAGCGCATTGATCTCCGCCAGGCGCGCCTGGGACTGCGCCATGGCGTCCTCGGCCTTCTTCAGACGTGTCTCCAATGGCTTGCGCCGTGCCGCCAGGAGCTGGCGCGCCTGCGCCTGTTCCCGTCTCTCGGCTTTACGATCCCTTTCAGGGGGCGCTGCCGTGCGGCGGTCCTGATTTCGGCCCGCTGTGCGCTGCTGCAGCCATTCCCGGTAGTCTTCCAGATCCCCCTCGAAGGGTTGTACCCGGCCGTCGGCCACGATCCAGAAGTCGTCCACCGTGGTACGCAGCAGATGGCGGTCGTGAGACACCAGCAGGACGCTCCCCGGAAATTCCGCCAGTGCGCGAGCCAAGGCTTCGCGGGTGTCCACGTCCAGGTGGTTGCTGGGTTCGTCGAGCAGCAGCAGATTGGGTTTGCGCCAGACGATGAGCGCCAGCGCCAGGCGTGCCTTCTCGCCGCCCGAGAACGGGGCGACGGGTTGAGTCACCATGCTGCCGCCAAAGCCGAAGCCGCCCAGCATGTCGCGCAGTTCCTGTTCGCGCGTGTCAGGCGCGATACGCATGAAATGCTGCAGGGGACTGAGTTCGGGATCGAGCAGGTCAAGCTGCTGCTGCGCAAAGTAGCCGACCTCCAGCCCGCGGGCCGGCTGGTAGTGCCCTGCGAGCGGGAGCAGTTCCCGGGCGAGCGTCTTGACCAGCGTGCTCTTGCCGGCACCGTTGACTCCGAGGATGCCCGTGCGGCTGCCTCCCCGCACCATCAAAGTCACATTTTCGAGTATGGTGCGGGCCGGCGCACCGGCCCCGGCGGGATAGCCCATCGCGGCGTCTTCCAGGCGCAGCAGGACATCCGGCGTGTGATCCGGCTCGGGGAGACGGATGTCGATGCCTGACTCCACGGCCAGCGGGGCAAGGACCTGCATGCGGGCCAGTGCCTTGACCCGGCTCTGGGCCTGTTTGGCTTTGGTGGCTTTGGCTTTGAAGCGGTCGATGAAAGACTGCAAGTGTGCCGCTTCGCGCGTCTGGCGCTGCTGCGCCAGACGGTTCTGTCGCAGGCGCTCGGCGCGCTGCTCCAGGAATGCCTGATAGCCGCCCTTGTAGCGCACCAACTTGCCGCCCTCGAAATGCAGGATGGCGCGAGCCACTGTATCCAGAAATTCAGTGTCGTGGGAAATCAGCAGGATGGTGCCCGGGTACCCTGACAACCACCGCTCCAGCCAGAGCATGGCGTCCAGATCCAGGTGGTTCGTTGGTTCGTCCAGCAGCAGCAGATCCGAAGGCGCCATGAGCGCACGCGCCAACGCAATGCGCATCTGCCAGCCGCCTGAGAAGCTGACCACGGGTCGGCTCCATTCGCCGGGCGCAAAGCCCAGCCCTGCCAGAAGCTGTTCGGCACGCGAAGGAGCGCTCCAGGCCTCTGCCTCCACCAGCGCCGCTTCCGCTTCGGCGATGGCCTGTCCCTGCTCGGGGCCAAGCGTCGCGCGATGCGCCTGCAATGCCCGCAGATGCCGGTCGCCGTCCATGACGAACTCGCGCGCCGGCCGGTCCGTGTCGTGCACAATCTGCTCGACGGCCGCCATGCGCCAGGAGGCCGGCAGATCCAGTGTGCCCGCGTCCTGGTCGATCTGGTGCTGCAGCAGGGCGAAGAGGGAGGATTTTCCGGCGCCATTGCGCCCGACGATGCCCACCCGTTCTCCGGCGTGCACGGTGAATTCCGCACTGTCCAGCAGAACCTTGACACCCCGCCTGAGCGTGAGACCGGAGGCGCGGATCATTCCGCAAGCTGCGCGCGGCGCAACAGCAGGATCTGGTCGGAGGCCGAATCCGTACTGAGCCAGGTAGGATCGAGCTCGGGGAAAGCCTGCTCGAAGTGTTCCTGTTCGTGGCCGACTTCCAGGACCAGCAGACCCTTGGGCGCCATGAATCGCGGCGCCTGGACAAGGATCTTGCGCACCAGATCCATCCCGTCCGATCCGCCCGCGAGCGCCAGACCCGGCTCATGCCGGTATTCGGCGGGCAGCTCGGCCATGGACCGCGCATTCACGTAGGGGGGGTTGCAGATGATCAGGTCGTAACGGCGGTCGCTCGGGATGCGGGCCAGCAGGTCGCTGCGCAGGAGCGTCACCCGTTCCTGCAGGCGGTGCAGTTCAATGTTTGCCTGGGCG
>DATNAI010000342.1:0-8664 GCA_035572875.1 Castellaniella sp.
GGCCGATCGACAGAGCTAGACCCGCATGGGCGAACCATGGGACCAGCACCACGTTCATGAGCTGGGTGAACGCGAGGACGGCGATGGCAATCTTCACCGGGGTACGGATGTCCTGTTTGGCATAGAAGCCGGGGGCCAGGATCTTGATGGCCAGAAGGCCCAGCAAGCCCACGGAGTAGGCCATGACGGCCAGGCGTGTCTGGGCCACGTCGCGCGCGGCGAAGGCGCCGTAGTTGAACAGCGTGGCAACCAGCCCGTCGGAAAGCAGGGCCATGCCCAGCGCCGCCGGCAGCCCCAGCAGCAGGACCAGGCGGAGTCCCCAGTCGAGCAGGGCGTTGTAGCGGGCCTGATCCTGGCTGGCGTGGGCGGCTGACAGGCTGGGGAGCAGGACGGTCCCCAGCGCTACGCCCAGCAGGGCGGTGGGAAACTCCATGAGCCTGTCGGCAAAGGACAGCCACGTGACGCTGCCGGGAGCCAGCCAGGTGGCAATGTTGGTGTTGATGAGCAGCGAGAGCTGGGCGACCGAAACCCCCAGTGTAGCCGGCAGCATCTGGCGCAGGATCCGGCGCACGGTGGGATCGTGCCAGGCGGTCCGCAGCCCGTCGCCCCAGCGCGGCAGCAGACCCAGCCCGCCGAGCGCGAGCCATTGCACGGAGAGCTGCAGTACGCCACCTATCATGACGCCTGCCGCGAGGGCGTGGATGGGCTGCGACAAGTGAGGCGCCAGCCACAGGCTGGCGCCTATCATGGCCAGGTTCAGCAGGATCGGCGTGACGGCCGGGACCGCGAAGCGGCTGAATGTATTCAGAACGCCCGAGGCAAACGCCACCATCGACATGCAGATGATGTAGGGAAACATCAGTCGCGTCATCCAGACTGCTTCCCGGAACTCATGGGCGCGCGAAGCCTCCCGCATGCCAGTGGCCATGGCGGTCACCACCCAGGACGCGCCCAGGATACCCAGCAGCGTCACCAGGCAGAGCGATGCGAACAGCACGAGCGCCACGCGGTCCAGCAGGCGCCTGAGGGCGGCGTGGTTGCCGCGCTGGCGCACTTCGCCCAGGATGGGAACGAAGGCTTGGGAGAAAGCGCCCTCTGCGAACAGGCGTCGCAATAGGTTCGGAATGCGGAACGCGACCCAGAAGGCGTCGGTGAGCGGCCCAGCCCCAAACACCCCTGCGATGAGCACGTCGCGCACCATGCCGGTGACGCGGGAAAACAGGGTCAGGCCGCTGATCGTGGCCGCCGATCGCAGCAGACTCATGCGGCCTTATCTGGGAGCCATGCGGATGGCCCCGTCCAGGCGAATGGTTTCACCGTTGAGCATCTCGTTGTCGAGGATGCTGAGCACCAGCTTGGCGTAGTCTTCGGGGCGCCCGAGACGGGATGGAAATGGCACGCTGGCGGCCAGCGAGTTCTGTACGTCCTGAGGCATGCCGAACAACATGGGCGTGGCGAAGATGCCGGGGGCAATGGTCATGCAGCGGATCCCCAGCTTTGACAGGTCGCGCGCGATCGCCAGCGTCATACCGACGATGCCCGCCTTGGAGGCTGCGTAGGCCGCCTGGCCGATCTGTCCGTCGTAGGCCGCAACGGACGCCGTATTGATCAGCACGCCTCTTTCCCCCGAGGATTGCGGCGGGTTGTACGCCATGGCCTGCGCCGCCAAGCGCGCCATATTGAAGCTGCCCACCAGGTTGATATCGATCACACGCCTGAAGAGCGCCAGGTCGTGCGGTCCGTGCTTTCCCACGGTGCGCGAGGCCGGTGCGATGCCGGCACAATTCACCAGTCCCCACAACGGACCCTGGGCGAGCGCGGCATCGACAGCCGTCTGTGCGTCGGCCTCCGCCGTCACGTCGCAGCGAACGTAGGTGCCGCCGAGCTCCCGGGCCAGTGCCTGTCCCGCTTCGTCCTGGATGTCGGCCAGGACAACCCGCGCGCCGTGAGCGACCAGCGCGCGGGCTGTGCCGGCCCCGAGTCCCGAGGCGCCGCCCGTGATGATGAACTGCTTGTCCCGGATGTCCATTGTGTCGAGTTTCAGTCAGGCGGTGTGATAGGAGCGCAGGATATCGAGGATGCGTGCACGGATTTCGTCCACGGTGCCCACGCCCGATATTTTGGCGTAGTGAGGCGCATCCTGATCGCCGGTAGCGGCCCAGCTCGAGTAATAATCCACGAGCGGGCGCGTCTGGTCGCGATAGACCGCCAGGCGGTGGCGCACGGTGTCTTCGTGATCGTCCGCCCGCTGGATCAGCGGTTCGCCGGTCTCGTCGTCCAGCCCCTCGCGTTTGGGCGGGTTGAAGCGGATGTGATAGGTGCGGCCGCTGGCGACGTGGATCCGCCGCCCGCTCATGCGTTCGATGATCTGTTCTTCGGGAACGGCAATTTCGATGACGTAGTCCAGGGTGATGTGGGCTGTCTTCAGGGCATCGGCCTGGGGGATCGTGCGCGGGAAACCATCGAACAGGTAGCCGCGCTTGCAGTCGGGTTGCTGCAGCCGGTCGCGCACCAGTCCGATGATGATGTCGTCGGAAACCAGTCCGCCGCCGTCCATGATCTTTTTCGCCTCTATCCCCAGAGGAGTCTGCGCCTTGACGGCTGCGCGCAGCATGTCACCGGTCGAGATCTGTGGGATCCCGAAGGCCTCAGTAATGAATGCGGCTTGCGTGCCTTTGCCCGCCCCTGGGGGGCCCAGCAGAATCAAACGCATGATTTCCTCCGAAAGATGCTCATTTTTGAAATTTTTTCCGATTATGCCGCAAGGCCGCCGCCCCTGCATGGCATCAGGTCGAATGCCGGGCCTCTCCGTCCCGGAATAGTGCCCGAACACGGGCCAGGTCATTGGCCGTGTCCACGCCGAGTGCCGGCGTGGATGCGGCCTGATGCACCACGATTCGAAATCCCTGCTCGAGTGCGCGCAACTGCTCCAGGGATTCCACCTTCTCCAGTGCGCCTGATGGTAGCGTGGGGAACAGCCGCAGAAAGCCGGCGCGATAGGCGTAGAGCCCGATGTGATGCCAGGCGGGCAATCCCGGGGCCAGCCGTTGCCGACCGTCCGCAAGCGCGTTGCGGTGCCACGGAATGGGCGCCCGCGAAAAGTACAGTGCCTGGCCGCGCGCGTCACAGACGACCTTGACCGCGTTGGGATCAAAGAGCGTGTCCGGATCGTGGATCGGGCTTGCACAGGTGGCAATGGCCGCGTCGGGATGTTGCATCAGCAGCGCGGCGACGGCATCGATGAGCGTGGGGTCGATCAGCGGTTCGTCGCCCTGCACGTTCACGACGATGGCATCGTTCCCCAGCCCCAGCGTGGTGGCGACTTCGGCCAGGCGATCCGTGCCGGTCGGATGATCGGTGCGCGTGAGCAGAGCCTCGATGCCGTGCTGGCGCGCGGCCTGCGCGATGGCTTCGTGGTCGGTGGCGATCAGTACCCGGGTCGCGCCCGAACGGCCCGCCTGGCGAGCCGTACGCACGACCATGGGCAACCCTCCGATATCCAGCAGCGGCTTGCCCGGCAGCCGGGTCGAACCGGCGCGCGCCGGGATGACGACGACGAAGCTCATGCCTCGTGCGCGGATGCGGGATCCAGGGATCTGGCCTCGTCGGGCAGCATGACCGGGACGCCGTCGCGGATGGGGTACGCCAGCCTGTCCGCGGAGCAGCAGAGTTCCTGGTGTTCGCGGTCGAAGCGCAGCGGCCCCTTGCACACGGGGCACACGAGAATCTGCAGCAGGCGGTTTTCCATGGACGGGGCGTCGCAGTCAGTGGCAAAGCCCACAGTTTAATGCCTGCCGCCCGGCTTGTGGGCACTGTGTTCGAGGCCGCGCAGCGTTTCCCGGAGACTGTCCAGCCAGGAGGGGTTATCGAATGCCGGCCTGGCCTGCACGACCCATAGCCTGGGGTCGTGTGGGGCGGCGCATTTGACGGCGTCCTTGGGGGTGATCAGGATGGGCCCGTCGGGCCAGGACTGGAGTTGCGTGGCGGTCAGGCGGCCGTGGTCAGCCAGCCGTAGCGTGCGCGAAAGCACCAGACCGGCCGCTTCCAGCATGTCGAAAAACCGTTCTGGATGCCCGATAGCGGCCGCCGCGCTGCAAGGTCGACCGGCGTGCTTCTCGAACCATTCGGGCCAACCCATTCGGGTTCCCGTCGACAACTGGGTCAAGCTTTGTGGCAGCAGCCTCATGGTGACCCGTCTTTGCCCCGGCCCTTCATGTCCGGTCGCCCGGTCCGCAGCGCCCAGGTTCGTGATCACCCAGTCGGCTCGTTCCAGTCGCGCGGCCGGTTCACGCAGCGGACCGGCCGGCAACAACCGGCCATTGCCCGTGCCACGGCGGTCCTGCACGATGATTTCCAGGTCGCGCGCCAGCGCCCGGTGCTGGAGTCCATCGTCGGCAATCAGGACGTCGATTTCGGGATGGGCTTCCAGCAGCATACGGGCTGCCAGGGCGCGCCGGGGGTGCACGCCTACCGGCACGCCGGTGGATTGATGCAGCAGGGCGGGTTCGTCTCCCAGGTACTGCGCTGAAGAGTCCTCGTCGCTCAGATGCGGGCCCGTGCCGATGCGGGCGCCGTATCCTCTGCTCACCAGCCCGGGACGCCAGCCGTGGTCCTGCAGGGCCGCGCAGACGGCGGTGCAGACTGGGGTCTTGCCGGTGCCACCCACGAGAATATTGCCAACAACGATGACGGGGACCGGCGCTCTCCATGCGGTGCGCGCCTGGGCGCGCATGTGCCATTCGGTGATCCGGCCGTAGACCCACGCCAGCGGGAGCAGGAGCGTGCTGAGAACGCCGCGCCGGTCCCAGAGGCGGAGCATGAAGTCCTCGGCCGCGCGGCTCATGGCCGGGTCTGCGTCAGGAAGTGCACACGGGCGATATGGGCCAGTCGAGCGGCCTGCAGCGCACGGACCACCGACGCATGGGTCGCAAGCGCATCGGCGTCGATCCGCAGTGCCGCCCCGGGCCGGGCCTGTTCCGCTCGCCGCAGCGCCTCTGCAAGGCTCTCGTCCGTGTCGGCGTCCACGTAGTTGTTGTCCAGCGCGTAGAGGCCGTCCCGGCTGATCGCGAGTGTCAGCACGGGGATCTGGTCGGGGGCATCGGCGCTCGCCTGCGGCAACGAGATGTCGAGCTGGCGCTGCTGGCTGAACGACGTCGAGGCAGCCAGGAAGATCAGGATCACGAGAAGCACATCGATGAGAGGGATCAGGTTGATCTCGGGGTCCTCATGCCCGGCATCGTGACGGAAGTTCATGATGGGCGGTGCCGGCTGATGAGGCGGTTCAGTGTTCCAGCCTCGCGTTCCATGGTGTGCAGGAAGTAGTCGACGCGGGAGCGGAAGTACCGATGAAAGGCCAGCGCAGGCACCGCAATCAGGATGCCGAATCCCGTGTTGTACAGCGCGATCGAGATTCCGTGCGCCAGGAGGCTGGGGTCCCCGCTGTTAGGGGTATACGCGCCGAAGATCTCGATCATGCCGACCACGGTACCGAACAGTCCCAATAGTGGGGCGATGACCGAGATTGTGGCCAGGGCGGGAAGATAGCGGTTCAGGCGCCACGAAATGTCGCGTCCGGTTTCTTCGATCGCCGACAGGCGCCAGGCATCGTCCTGCTGGCGCTGGACGGCGACTTCCGCCAGGATGCGCCCCATCGGGCTGCGCCGGGCGAGCCGCAGGATGGCGTCGGGCTCGTCCTGCTGGCGGCGCATGAGTTCGAGCACCTGCTCGGGCAGTCCCGGCGGCATGACTTGGCCGGTTCGCAGCGCGAGGAAACGTTCTATGATGATGGCCAGTGTGATGACTGAGGTGGCGACGAGCAGCCAGATGGGCCAGCCGGCCGCTTGGATGATATCCAGCACGATCCAGTTCCTTTGTGAGCGGTGCCGCGTTGAGGCGAAGCCCTATTCTAAAGCGACTGGGCCAGTGTTCGGGGTTCGCCGGGGCGCCTTTTGCGGCGCCGTTTTGGCGTCCATATGGTGGAAGTCCGTGGCGGGATTGGGTTTTCTCGGGGTATCCACAATTTCTGTGGATAATTCTGTGCACAAGACCGGCAAAGCGCATGATCCATGCCATCCAGCAGTCGATTGGCTATTTTTTGCACACCTCGAGGTTTCTGTAAATAATCATATAAATCAGTACGTTGCGACTTTTTTTTAATGTGAATTTCGATGTGTTGCGCCGACAGGCCGGAAAATAGGCGGGTTTGACAACGCGAGGCTTTCTGTGGATAGGTTTCAATGAGTTTTGTCCCGCAAAGCCCTTTGGGGTGCGGCGAAGCGACGTCCGAGGAGGTGTTGAGCGTGTCTGCGCTCAATCGCCGCGTGGCGGACGTGCTGGGATCTTCGATTCCGCGCCTGTGGGTCGCGGGAGAGGTCTCCAATTTCACGCGGGCGGCATCCGGCCACTGGTACTTTTCCATCAAGGACGACGCGGCGGCCGTGCGCGCCGTCATGTTCCGCGGGCGCGCCCAAACCGTCGGCTTTGTGCCCAGCGCGGGGGATCGTTTCGAGTTTCGCGTACAGGTGTCCCTCTACGAGCCCAGAGGAGACTATCAGGTACAGGTCGAGGCCATGCGCCGCGCCGGCCGCGGCGACCTGCATGAGGCCTTCCTCCAGTTACGGGACCGTCTGGTCCGCGAGGGGCTCATCGACGCTGCCCGCCGCCGGCCGCTGCCGGCCATGCCCCGCGCCGTGGGCGTCATCACTTCGCTCGCGGCAGCGGCGCTCCAGGATGTGCTCTCGGTCATGGCACGGCGCGCCCCGCACGTGCGTGTCGTCATCTACCCGGCGCAGGTCCAGGGCCGTGAGGCCGCCGGCCAGTTGTGTGCCGCATTGGATGCGGCACTGGACCGCGCCGAGGTCGACACGCTGCTGCTGGTGCGCGGCGGCGGCAGTCTCGAGGACTTGTGGTGCTTCAATGACGAGGTGCTGGCGCGCCGTATGGCGGCAAGCCCCATCCCCATCATCAGCGGCGTGGGCCACGAGACCGATTTCACCATCGCGGATTTCGTGGCCGACCTGCGCGCGCCGACGCCCACGGCGGCTGCGGAGCTGTGCTGTGCGCCCCGTGATCAGGCGCGCAGTCAGGTTCAGGCACTCGCCGAGAGGCTGGCCCGCGCCCAGCAGCGCCGCCTGGAACAGGCCGCACTGCGACTCGACAGGGCAGCGGCCCAACTCGTCTCCCCGGCCCAGCATGTACGGCTTCGCGGGCAGCGCCTGCAATGGGCGGCGCAGCAGTTGCAGTCCGGCTTCCAGCACCGGTTGCGCACGCAGTCGCAGCGCCTGCGGGCGGTACTGGGTACCTTGCAGGTCCTGGACCCCCGGGGCGTCCTTCAGCGAGGGTATGCCATCGTCCACCGAGCTGACGGGTCCATCGCCAAAAATGCGTTAGACTTGGAGGCGGAGGAACCGCTGGATATCGAATTGGCACAGGGCCGGACCATGGCCCGGGTCGTTCGACCCTAAGGCATGTTCCAGGCGTGGGCCCTTCGGGGCCGTCGCCTTTCAGTTCGTTCAATGCTTTTGAAGGAAATGTTATGGCTTTTACTCTGCCGCCGCTTCCCTACGCGCTGGATGCGCTTGCCCCGCATATTTCGAAGGAAACGCTGGAATACCACTATGGCAAACACCATGCGGGCTACGTCGCGAAGTTGAACAAGGCCATCGAAGGCACCGAGCTCGCTTCGCTCAGTCTGGAAGACGTGATCCGTAAATCCACCGGCGGCGTTTTCAATAACGCGGCCCAGGTCTGGAACCACACTTTCTACTGGAACTGCATGTCGCCCAATGGCGGGGGCGAGCCCAACGGTGCGCTGCGCAAGGCTCTGGAAGCCAAATGGGGGAGCGTCGACGCCTTCAAGAAAGCGTTCTCGGACGACGCCGGCGCCAACTTCGGTTCTGGCTGGACGTGGCTGGTGAAGAAACCCGACGGGTCGCTGGACATCGTCAACACCAGCAACGCTGGCACCACCGTCAACACCAACAACAAAGCGCTGCTGACCTGTGACGTGTGGGAACACGCCTACTACATCGATTACCGCAATGCGCGTCCCACGTATCTGGAGCACTTCTGGAAACTGGTGAACTGGGACTTCGCGGCGTCCAATCTGGGCTGATCGCGTTCCCACCTTCCGGGCCCGCCGCCAGGCGGGCCTTTTTATTGTGGCTGCGCGGCGGCCGGCATGGGCGGGATGCCTTGAACGGAATCGCCCACCTGAATCCCTGTGCGGGCGAACCAGCCTTGGGCCATCTCCAGTGCGGTGGTGATGGCGCTGGGGGGGCAGTGGGGCGTGAGGCTGAGGGGCTGCATGTCCTGGATCGAGACGATCCTGCCGCGCTCGTCAATAAAGGCGATCGATAGCGGGAGGAGGGTATTCTTCATCCAGAAGCAATACAGGTCGTCGGGCGGCCCGAGCATGAACAACATCCCGCTGTCCGCAGCGAGGTGCGTACGGTCCATCAGGCCGTCGCGCATGCGACCGGGCGTATCGGCCAGTTCGGCGCGTACGGTGTGCCCGCCGACTTCCAGCGGAATGGCCGGAAGCGGCGGCTGCGCTCCCGCCGGCGCGCCCAGCATACCCAGCACGAAGATCAGTGCTGTCAGCCGGAGGGCCGGTCGCCGACGACAAAATGCAGGGCGCCAACCGGGCCCTGCATCGCGGTAAAA
>DATNAI010000343.1:0-3219 GCA_035572875.1 Castellaniella sp.
TGGCCGACATCGGCCTGGGGAAGCGCCTGGCCGCCATCGTGGCGCGACGCTTCTCGCCCGAAAACGACATGCTGGAGACCACCGCCATGGCGGTGGACGAATACAACTCGGCCACCAGCGCGCCCGTGGTGATCCACGGCAACGAGGGCCAGGCAGTACAGCTGGCACCCTGCTGCGGGCCGCTGCCGGGCGATGCCATCATCGGCGGAATCCGCCTGGGGCACGGCCTGGTGGTCCATATGGCGGACTGCCCGGTCGCCCAACGCCAGCGGGCAAAGGAACCCGAGCGCTGGATTCCCGTCGTGTGGGATACGACCACCGCTCGCCACCTGACCACGCGCCTGGACCTGACGGTGCTCAACGAGCGCGGTGTGCTCGGCCGGCTGGCCGCTGAAATCACCGAGGCCGATTCCAATATCGTGCAGCTCACCATGCCGGACGAAGGCGCGGCCACCGCGCTCTTGCACGTGACCGTTCAGGTCGACAGCCGCAAGCACCTGGCCCAGGTGATCCGCAACATCCGCCACGTCCCCCAGGTCCAGAAGATCAGTAGAAGTAAGGCCGGCTGACAATAGACCCAATGGGCTATTGTCGGCGCGGCCTTACCGGAACGGCATGCAGGCCGTTCCGTAGGTCCACTGTCACTGCTACATATACCGGACAGCCGGCGCCATGCCAGCTCGGGCTGACCGGAGCGTCGGCCGATCAGCTCCCCGAGCTGCCGTTGATCAGCTTGCGACCCTCGTCCGTGACGCGGACCTTGAGCTGGCTGCGCAGATCGGCCAGCACGGCCCCCTGTTCGGTAGCCCCCCAGACCTGCGCCAACTGCGCCCCCAGGCCGTCCAGAGCGGGTTTGTCCGTCGTGCCGGGCTGCACGTGGTCCAGGCGCACGATCGCATAGGCCGCCGGCAGCGCCACGCCGCCGTAGGCGGGCAGCTTGAAGGCGACCACCGAGAAGGCGGTTTCCAGGACGGCCTTGCTCAGACCGGCGGGATCCATGCGGCTGATCGTCACCGGAGGCTGGAAGCCTTCGGTGGATGGCTCCTTTTGCACGCTGTCGAGCGCTGCCTTGCCCGCGGCAACAGCCGCGGCCAGCGACCGCTCATTGAGCAGTGCGGTGCGGATATGGCCGTCGACCTGCTCCAGCGTCGGGACATGAGAAGGCGTGAGCGTATTGACGCGCACCACCACCATCGTATCGGGCGAGATCTCGATCACGCCCGAGTTCTGCTTGTCGTTCAGCACCTGGGCACTGAAGAGGGCCTGGCGCACCCGCACATCACCCAGGAGGGCCGCGTCCTTGCTGGCCGAAGCCGCCTGCGGTCCCGTCTCGTCAGCCGCCAGCAGACGGTCGCGGGCAATGCCGCTGGCGTGGCGCACCTGCAGGCCCAATTGCTTGGCCGCCGGGTCCAGGCTGCTGGCATTGTCGTAGACCAGGCTGGTGAGCTTGGTGGCCATGTCGGCGAACCGGTCCGCGGCCAACTGGCGGTGGACTTCGTCCATGACCTTGGCGCGCGCTTCCGCGAACGTCTCGCCCTTTTCAGGATGGACCTCGGTGGCCATGAAGATGTGGTAGCCATCGGGCCCCTTCACGGGTTCGGAAATCTCGCCCTGCTTCAGGCCGAAGATGACCTGTTCCATGGCCAGCGGCAGCGTGCCGCGCTGGATGGAGCCCAGTTTGCCGCCCTCGCGGGCCGTCCCGGCATCCTGGGATTCCTTGCGCGCAAGCTCCGCAAACTGGCTGGGCTCGGCCCGGGCCCGGCGATCGATGTCCTGGGCCTTCGCAAGCGCCGCCTTGGCGATCTCGTCCGTTGCTCCCGACGGCACCTTGATCAGAATGTGGCTGACGCTGACACGCGCCGGCACCACATAGCGCGACTTGTTCTGTTCGTAGTAGTCCTTCAGTTGCGACTCGGAAATGGCCGGCACGCTGGCCATTGCGGCCGCCTCGTCCAGCACCAGGTAGTCGGCCGAGACTTCATCCGGCAGGCGCAACTGCTTCTGATGGCCGTCGTACCAGGTCTTGACGTCCTCGGGGGTGATCGTCACGCCCGAACGATAATCCGCGGCCTGAAAGACCCGAAGGGCGACGGTGCGCTCCTCGGTCAACGCGCGCTTCAAGTAGTCGAGCACCGGCGCGGGCAGGCTGACGGATCCGGCCACCGGGCCCAGGACCGTGGACAGCGCCAATTCGGATCGCTGCCCGGCCTCGAAATCACGCGGGCTCATCCCGTACTGCGCCAGGACCTCGTGATAGCGGTCCGGAGAGAACTGGCCGTCCACCTGAAGCTGTGGCATCGAGGAAATGGCGCGCCGCAGCGTGCTGTCCGACACGCTGAAGTGTTCGCGCGTGGCGACTGCCATCTGCACCTTGCGGTCGATGAGCTGATCCAGCAACGCCTGGCGGGCCTGGGGATTGTCGAGCAGCGCGGGATCGAACCGCCCCTGGCTGCTTTCCTGCATCTGCTGAAGCTGATTGCGCTGCGCCTGCGTGAATTCTTCCTTGGTCACGGACAGACGCCCGACCTGGGCCACTTCCGGATCCGAAGTGACGAAAGAATAGCCGCTGATGCCCAGGAACACGAAAGACGGCACCACCAGAATCAGAAGCAGCAACTGCATCAGACGCTGATGCGTGCGGATGAAATCGAACATAAGCGGGTCACCTGCCGAAGGATCGCAACCGCAAGCCGCGACCGCCAGCGAAAAGGACAATACTTCGCCCAAGCCGGCTGAAAATTTTAGTAGCGTGAAATGGAACGCAGTTTAACACTGTGGCGACGACCTCATGCAAACCGCCGCCAGGCGCGGGACACACTAAAATGCAGGCTGTTCTCCAACGGATCCGGGCCACTAGCCCGGACGACTCACATGCCCGCACGACACGCCGCCTGGCCCTGGCCGGCCTTCATCGCCCATCGAGGCGGCGGAGTCCTCGCCCCCGAAAACACCCTGGCCGCCATGCGCGTGGGCGCACGGAAGGGTTTCCGCATGGTGGAGTTCGACGTCAAGCTCAGCCAGGACGGGATGCTGTTCCTGATGCATGACGACACGGTGGACCGGACGTCGAATGGCGAGGGACTGGCCTCGGAGCTCAGCTGGAACGCGCTGTCGAAACTGGACTTCGGCGGCTCGCACGGAGCGGCCTTCGCCGGAGAACCCGCGCCGACGCTGCATGCGATCGCCCGCTGTACGCGCGCGCTGGGCCTGCACTGCAAT
>DATNAI010000344.1:0-6827 GCA_035572875.1 Castellaniella sp.
TGAAAGGTCCGTCTGAAGCGGGGCGCCGGTCGAACCGCACACCCCAACCGTATGTCAATCATCGTCGGCCGCGCTACTCGCCGGCGCCAGGATCTCGCGGTTGCCATTGGGCTGCATGGCCGACACCAGGCCGGAACGTTCCATTTGCTCCAGCAGGCGCGCGGCGCGGTTGTAGCCGACCCGCAAATGCCGCTGCACCGAGGAAATCGAAGCCCGGCGGTTGCGTAGGACGATCTCGACCGCCTGATCGTACAGCGGGTCGGATTCCTGGTCGGTGAAACCGGTGACCGAACCCACTCCGTCTCCGGTTTCACCCGGCACCGTGCCATCCAGCACGCCGTCGATGTAGTCGGGTTCGCCGTCCGCCCTGAGTGCATCGACCACGCGGTGGACCTCATCGTCGTGCACAAAGGCCCCATGCACCCGGGTCGGCACGTTGGCGCCGGGCGGCTGGTACAGCATGTCGCCCTGTCCCAACAGCGCTTCGGCTCCCATCTGGTCCAGGATGGTGCGCGAATCGACCTTCGAGGACACCTGGAAAGCAATGCGTGTCGGGATGTTCGCCTTGATGAGGCCCGTGATCACGTCCACACTGGGACGCTGAGTGGCCAGAATCAGGTGGATGCCGGCCGCCCGCGCCTTCTGGGCGAGCCGGGCAATGAGTTCTTCGACCTTCTTTCCGACTACCATCATCAGGTCGGCCAGCTCGTCGATGATCACCACGATCATCGGCATCGTCCCGAGGGGCTCAGGCGCGTCCGGCGTCAGGGAAAACGGATTGGGGACCGGTTCCTCGCGCTTCTGGGCTTCGCGGATCTTGGTGTTGTAGCCCGCCAGGTTCCGCACCCCCAGCTTGCTCATGAGCTTGTAGCGCTTTTCCATCTCGGCCACGCACCAGTTCAGCGCATTGGCCGCGTGACGCATGTCCGTGACCACCGGCGCGAGCAAGTGGGGAATGCCTTCGTAGACGGACATCTCCAGCATTTTCGGGTCGATCAGGATCAGGCGCACCTGACTGGCGTCGGCCTTGTAGAGCAGGGACAGGATCATGGCGTTGATCCCGACGGACTTGCCCGACCCCGTCGTTCCGGCCACCAGCAAATGCGGCATCTTGCCCAGATCCGCCACGACAGGATTGCCGGCAATGTCCTTGCCCAGCGCCATGGTCAGCAGGGAACCGCTGGCGTGATAGATCTGGGACCCCAGAATTTCCGACAGGCGCACCATCTGGCGGCGCGGATTGGGAAGTTCCAGTCCCATCAGGTTTTTCCCGGGAATGGTCTCTACCACCCGGATCCGCACCAGGCTGAGAGCCCGAGCCAAATCCTTGGCCAGATTCACGATCTGACTGCCCTTCACGCCGGTGGCGGGTTCGATCTCGTAACGCGTGATCACCGGACCGGCCTGTGCCGACACTACGGTGACGCTGACCCCGAAGTCGGACAGCTTCTTTTCAATCAGACGCGAGGTGAATTCGATCGTCTCGGGCGAGACGGTCTCCTGGGTCTGCTCCACCGGATCCAGCAGCGACAGCGGCGGCAGTCGTCCGACCATATCGGGCTCTTCGCGCGCGGTGAACAGTGTTTGCTGTTTTTCCTGCTGCACGCGAGGCGACCTGGGGACCGTGGTGACGGAAGGTTCGATACGGACTGGCTGCTCATGGACGAACTGCGGCTGGCGCGTCTCGACCAGCTCCTGGCGCTCCGCCTGTGCCGTGACCCCCGCCCGCCGATCCTGCCAGGCGTTCTTCACGTCCAGCGCCCCGCGGATGCTGCGTTCCAGCCAGAGCCCGATCCGTTCCGAGATGTTCAGCCAGGAAAATCCGAAGAACAGGCTGGACCCCATGACGATGAACGCCAGCAGCAACAGCGTGCCGCCGGCGGCGCCCATCAGCTCGGCCAGGCTACTGGCCAGCAGGCGCCCCAGCTGCCCGCCGGCACCCGCCGGCAGCGCCGCACCCCAGGCCTTCAGCCGCAGCGCTTCGATGCCCATGCATCCCAGGAACAGCAGCGTGAAGCCGATACCGACCTCCCAGCGCACGCGCGGCAGGATCTCGGGGACCTTGGTGGGGAGGACGACACGGGTAAGCCGGTAGAAGCCCGCCGCCACGCGCCGCCCCAGCCACAGCACCCAGAGCCACGCTGTCGCCCCGAACAGGTACAGAAGCAGATCCGCGACATAGGCGCCAAAGGTGCCGCCCCAGTTCAGCGTGGATCCGCTGTAGACGGAGTGTGACCACCCGGGATCCGATTTATGCCATGTGGCGAGCACCAGGACGAGCCAGACGGCGACCACCGCCATCAGGATCCACCGAGCCTCACGCAGCAGGCCTGAGAGCCGCGTCTGAAGGGGCGACGGGCCGTTGCGCACGTTGCGCGAGGAGCGGGACGAGGGAGCCGGAATTCTTGCCATCGCATCATTATAATTGCGGGGTCATTGATGAATGGATTTTCTGTGATGTCTACCGCAAAACACGCGAAAGTGATGATACTGGGCTCGGGACCGGCCGGCTATACCGCTGCCGTCTACGCCGCGCGGGCCAACCTGTCCCCCGTCCTGATCACGGGGCTTGAACAGGGCGGCCAGCTCATGACCACCACCGAAGTCGACAACTGGCCCGCCGACGTGGCCGGCGTCCAGGGTCCGGACCTGATGCAGCGGTTCCTGGAGCACGCCCAGCGCTTCAATACGGACATCGTCTTCGACACGATCGCCAAGGTAGACCTGTCGGTGCGGCCGTTCGTGTTGACGGGAGACACCGGCGAGACCTACACGTGTGATTCGCTCATCATCGCCACCGGCGCCTCGGCGCAGTATCTCGGGCTGCCGTCGGAGCAGCACTTCATGGGGCGCGGGGTCTCGGGCTGCGCCACGTGCGACGGCTTTTTCTACAAGAACCAGGATGTGGTCGTAGTGGGCGGCGGGAACACCGCCGTCGAGGAAGCCTTGTACCTGGCAAACATCTGCAGGACCGTGACGCTGATCCATCGGCGGGACAAATTCCGCGCCGAACCCATTCTGGTCGACAAGCTGATGGAAAAGGTCGAGCACGGCAACATGCGCCTCAAGCTGTTTCGCGAGCTGCAGGAAGTACTGGGCGATGATTCCGGCGTGACCGGCGTGCGACTGCGCAACAAGCAGACCGACGAGACAGAGGACCTGGCCGTGACCGGTGCCTTCATCGCGATCGGCCACAAGCCCAACACAGCCATCTTCCAGGACCAGGTCGACATGAAGGATGGCTATATCATCACCCGCGGCGGCCTGCAGGGAATGGCCACCATGACATCGGTACCCGGCGTGTTTGCCGCTGGCGACGTACAGGATCACGTCTACCGCCAGGCGATCACCAGCGCCGGAACCGGCTGCATGGCTGCCCTGGATGCACAGCGCTGGTTGGAGAATGAAGTCCTCTAAACCCACGCTGGCGGACTTGCGGCGGCTGCAGGCGCAGCGGGCCGAGGACCCCGCCCCAGCCGCTCCGGATCCTGTTCGGAATTCACGTACTGAAGCGCGGGCTGCCGCGCCGGCGGCGCCTGAGCTGGCCACCGAGGACCGGGCCTTGTTCCGGCAGGCCATGCGATTCGTACAACCGCTGGCTCGCCACGGCGGGCGTGCGCGCCGAAGCGCCAAGCGGATCCCGGAAGGCCTGTTGCGCGAGCGGCGCGCCCACGCGCAGGGCGAGGAGGCACGGCAGGAACCCCCACCGACGCGCAGCCGGCGCAGGCCAACCGCCGCCCCCGACCCCGAGGCCAGCGAATTCCTGCAGCCGGGATGCGGCACCGATCTGCTGCGCGGTTTGAGGCGCGGCAAATGGCGGCCACAAGCCATTCTGGACCTGCACGGCAGCACCGAAGACCAGGCGCACGAGCGGCTGGATCGCTTCGTGGCGACCTGCGTGGAACACGACATCCGCTGCGTGTGCATCGTCCACGGCAAGGGCATCGGATCGCGGCATGGCACGCCCGTCCTGAAATCCGCCATGCGGCTTCACCTGTGCCGTTTGCAAGCGGTACAGGCCTGGGTACAATGCGCCGAACCGGACGGCGGAGCAGGCGCCGTCACCGTTCTCCTTCGCCTTCCACGGGAAACAGGATCCCCATGAGCTGGCTGTACCTGGCCATTGCAATCGTCGCGGAGGTCGTCGCCACCACCGCCCTGAAGGCGTCGGACGGCTTTACCCGTATGGGGCCCACCGGCATCACGGTCGTCGGCTATGGCATTGCGTTCTATCTGCTGGCCCTGGCACTGAAGACCATTCCCGTTGGCATCGCATACGCAATCTGGTCGGGCGCCGGCATCGTGGCCATTGCCGCCATCGGGTATTTCATCTTTGGACAAAAGCTGGATGCGGCCGCGCTGATCGGTATTGCGCTGATCCTGGCGGGAGTCCTGGTGCTCAACGTATTTTCGAGCACCAGCGCACATTGAGCATCCGGAAATGGAAGGGGCCGACGACTTCTGTCATCGGCCCCACCAGGTTTTCATTATTATGAATACTGCCACTAATGATGGCGCCGTCTTCGTGCGCCGGTGCCCGCGCAGGGCTGTCTCCTCACCTGCATGAAGCGATTATGCCGCCCAGGCATTTGAATATCACTTAGGGAAGTCCCTACAACTGGGGCATTGGGCCGCAAGCCGGGAAATGCCGACCTCCCGCTCTCACTGCATCACGTACGCGCCGCCCCACTGGCCGCTGCGGATGAGATCCCGGGCCACCCACTTGAGCGTCACGCGTGTCGCCAGGGCCGCAGGCGAAAGTTCGTCGTCGGGCTGGCTGGTGAGGATGCTGCACCGGAAAAGTGTCTTGTCCGCAATCGGCACGACCCGCACATGGTCACTGCGCAGCATCAAGGCCGCCGAACTGGGATGAATCGTCGCGCCAATGCCCGCCTCCACCGCGCCCATCAAGGTGTTCAGCCCATCGATTTCTTCGACCACGTTGGGTGTCATGTTGCGGCGCTTGAACGCATTCAGGATGATGCTCGCCAGCGTATGCCGGCCGCTGGGCAATATGAGCGGCAGATGCCCAAGGTCCAGCAGCCGGGTCTGGCCACCCGGCGGCATGCCCGAAAGATCTCCCCGGCCGATGACGAAGAGATATTCCTTGAGCAGCGGCACCGTCCCCAGCCGGCTGTCTTCGCCCATATCGAACCGCATGCTGAGATCCAGCCTGCGTGAGTCCAGCAATGACGTCAGGTGCGCCGAAAGGCCCTCCACGATGTGCACGCGAATCTTGGGGTAGCGTGCACGCATCTCCTTGAGCAAAGGCAGCGCGAGCATGAGAGCGGTGGTCGGGGCCATGCCCACGCTCACCCTGCCGGAGAGGCGCTCGCCCTGAGCGGCCTCGGCGGCCACCTCGACCTGGCGCAGCACCGTCTGTGCATGCCGATACAAGACGACCCCTGCGCCCGTCGGGACCACCCCGGTTGGAAGGCGCTGCAGCAATCGCGTCGAAAGCTCGCTCTCCAGGTGGCTGATCTGCTGGCTCATGGTGGACGTCGTGACGTTGAGCGCATGCGCCGCCTTCCCCATGCTGGAGAGCTCGACCACCCTGACAAAGTAACGCAACTGTCTAAGTTCCACGCGCGCCCGCCCCTCTCATCACACCCAAGCTGTTCACTTAAATTAAATACCCATTCAAGGGTCGAGGCTAGCTCCCCACAGAAGACCGGACCTAGACTCGGAGGAACTGAAACAACGGTTGGACCTGCACGTGCCGCACGCCTGACCACTCGCGGGAGGCTTGCGCTCATGAATGGGTACGAACTGAAAATCACGTCGATGCGGGAGCACTGTTCACCCGAGGAATGGCAGCAACGGATCGACCTGGCGGCCTGCTACCGCCTCGTGGCGCTCTACGGGATGTCGGACATGGTCGCGAATCACATTTCGTGCACCGTCCCGGGCGAAGCCGGCGCTTTTCTCATCAACGCTTACGGCATGCTCTACGAGGAGATCACCGCATCGAGCCTGATCAAGGTCAATCTCGCCGGCGATGTGCTGTCCAAACCGGATTTGGGAGGCCTGGAATACGGCGTCAATCGTGCTGGATACGTGATTCACAGCGCCGTCCACGAAGCGAGGCCGGACGCGACCTGCGTCATCCATACGCATAGCTGGGCATCCATGGCGGTGTCGGCACTGGAGTGCGGACTGTTGCCCATCACGCAGACCTCCATGCGATTTTTGAAAATCGCCTATCACGACTATCAGGGCGTGGTCCTGAACGCGTCCGAGAAACAATCCCTGGTGAACGACCTGGGCGACGGCGAAGCCATGTTCCTCAGGAATCATGGAGCGCTCGTAGTGGGGCACAGCATCGGCGAGGCCTTCAATTGGCTGCACCGGCTGGAACTGTCCTGCCGAGCCCAACTGGCAGCCATGGCTTGCCACACACCGCTGGTCCACGTCGAGCGCTCGGTGCTGGAGGAAACGTGGAACAACTATCAACCCGGAACCAGAAGACCGTACGGCCTGATGGAATGGCCCGCGCTCCTGAGAAAACTCGATCGCCTGGATCCGTCCTACCGCACCTAGCCGCCATTCGCGCACCCATCCAAAAAATCAGGAGACAACCGTGAAAAACAGTCATTCAATTGCGCAGTACGCGCGCGTCACCGTCTTGGGCTTAGCTCTCGCCCTCCCTTTTTCGTCCCAAGCGGAATACCCCGACAAGCCGATCACCCTCGTTGTCCCCTTTGCACCGGGCGGCAATCTTGACATTACGGCACGCACATTCGCGCCGGAGCTTTCCAAGGCACTGAAGGTGGATGTCACCGTCGAGAACAAACCGGGCGGCGGGGGAGCCATCGGCGCCGGCTACA
>DATNAI010000345.1:0-2118 GCA_035572875.1 Castellaniella sp.
CGACGAGAACCGCGTCAGACTGTCCAAGGAGTTGGAGCAATTGCCCACCTCTGACCTCTCTGACGCCGACACCAGGGCGATCGCGGCGATGCGGAAGCAGATGGAGGGCTTCACTGGCGGCAAACAGCCCTCCAAGGCGGGGGCCCAATGCCGGGACGCCAGCCGACATGAGATGACATACGCCGATCTGAAGTCGGCTCTGGTCGCCTGTTTCGTCGAAATCGGCAACCGCCTCAGCTTCGAGGGCGGCAAGATCAACCGGGTCTCCGCTCTCGACTTGCTGCATGAAACCACCGAAGCCGACCGTCGTAAGGCGGTTTTCCTGGCCTTTGTTCCCTTGTGGCAGGCCATCAACGGGAACGACGAGGCGGACAGCCCTTATCGCCGCATGATCGCGGGGGCTGCCGCCGATGGGACCCGGAATGGGTCGAAAATCGACAACGCGGCCCGCGACGTCGGCATCGATCCGCCGGAAGTCGAACGCTGGCTGGTCCGGATTCTGGATGCCTGGCGCGAATCGAGCGGCGATGTCATGGTCGAGCCTTGGGACTACCGCTTCCGCGCAGGCGCCGCTGATCGCCTGCTCGACGCCTACATCCCGCGGGAATCGCTGCAGCCGATCAACCAGCGTTACTACCGCGATCTGGGCGCTGATCTGCAACAAATGGGGACGCTCTATGATCTTGCCCCCCGTGCGGACAAGGCGGCCCTGGCTTACACGGAATTCGTCACTCACGGACGCACGGTGAACGGGGCCTGGCGGCCAACGGTCGCGCGCGTATCAGCCCCATACGAGCGGGGCGGCCTCTTCGTATTGAATGAGCTGGTGCACGAGAATGGCCACGTAGTGAACATTACGGCGATTCGCAATCGGCCTGCCTTCGTGGATTGGCCAAGCGACCTGTTCGCCGAAGCTTTCGCCGATGTTCCAGCCTGGAGCACTTACGAGCCCGCCTGGCAGCGGCGCTATCTGGGTCAGGAGGCTCCGGAGCAACTCTCGCTGCGAGCGCTATATGCCAACGTCATGCTCGACGTGGCCTGGTCACTGTTTGAAGTGCGGATGCTACGCGCTCCGAGGAGCGACCCCAATGCGGTCTGGACCTCTATTACGAGTCGCTACTTGCGCATCGTGCCTCATCCCGAGCTGTCGTGGTGGGCGGTGCGAGTCCAGTTGGCCGATCTTCCCGGTTACATGGTGAACTACGGTCTGGGGGCGATACTGACCGCTGAAATGCGGGAGCACATCGCCAAAGCGCTGGGCAGCTTCGATGCCGGAGATCCCCGCTGGTATGGGTGGCTCTCCGAACGTCTGCTGCGCTATGGCTCGGAACGCGACACTCGCAGCTTGATGGAGGGTTTCATAGGCCATCCGGTATCGCCGCGGGCGCTTCTCGAACAGATACACCGCCTGAAGCCGGGTGACACTCCGGGCGCCGGTTGATCCGGAACTCATCTTCACCTTCACGGCGGCAACAGGCTGCATGGCGATGCCTGGCGATGCATCGCCGGATGCAGCGACGCCCTCAGGATGCTTATTTCTTCGTGGCTACCGCGGAGGTATAGCTGTTCTGCGCACCGAAGTAACATTCGACGGCTTGCACCTGTTCGCCCTTCAGCCGCAAAAATTCCACGTTCCGGAACGTCCTGGCGTTCGTCGTGTGACAGACATACATCACGAATGCATCATCGCCCCTTCCCGCCACGTGCTCCAGGTCAAACCGGCCGATATAGGGAATCTGTGTGTCCCAGCAGCCGGTCTTGAAAGCGCTCTTGCTGATGTGCGCGTCCAGCGGGCTCGTAAACGTGAAGTCGTCTGTCAGCAGCATGTCGAAAGCGTGCCAGTCCTTGATCTCCCAGCCCTTGTAGTATTTCCGGACGGTCGCCAGGTTTTTGGGGCTCAATCCTGCATCTGGACTCGCATGGGCCATCTTCGGAATGGTTGCCGCGGCCGCCAGCGCGCAGCCACCCGTCCCGAGCAGCGCCCGGCGCGAAATCGCTGTCATTGTCATGGCTCATTTCTCCTTTGTCTGGCCCGGCCTTCGGGCTGATGGTGGCGAGGGTCTCCGGTCATGAACAGCAATTCGATATAGCGACGCAGATGGTCGATGCTCTGTGCCG
>DATNAI010000346.1:0-8945 GCA_035572875.1 Castellaniella sp.
CGGTCCATCACCACCACGGACTCGTTCACCGAATACCCCAGTACGGCCAGCACCCCCGCCAGCACCGAGAGTGAAAACTCCCACTGGAAGAACGAAAAGAACCCCAGGATGATCACCACGTCGTGCAGGTTGGCGATAGCGCAGGACGCCGCGAGCTTCCATTCGAATCGCACCGCCAGATAGAGCAGAATCCCGATCACGCAGAACGCCAGCGCCTTCAGTGCGTTGTGCAGCAGCTCCTGTCCCACCTGCGGGCCCACGAATTCCACCCGCTGCAGCCGCACCTCGGGGTGCGCCTTTTGCAGTTCCTTCAGGACCGTCTGGCTTTGCGCGGCCGTGTCCTCGCCCGCCCGCACGGGCAGGCGAATCATGACGTCCTTGGAGGTGCCGAAGTTCTGGACCTGAAAGTCCCTGTAGCCCAATGCGTCCACGGCGGAGCGGATGTCGTCGACCGGCGCGGACTGCTCATAGTGCATTTCCATCACCGTGCCGCCGGTGAATTCGATCGACAGGTGAAAACCGCGCGTGGCGATGAAGAAAACGGCCAGAAGGAACGTGATCAGGCTGATGATGTTCAGCGCCAGTGCCGGGCGCATGAACGGGATGGTCTTGTGGATGCGGAAAAATTCCATGATGCGTCCTGCTCAATTCTGCTGCTTGTTGGGGTGCCACACCGTACCGATGGAAATCGCCTTGAGCTTGCGCTTGCGTCCGTAGTACAGATTGGCGAGCGCCCGCACCCCCACGACCGACGTGAACATCGAGGTCAGCAGGCCGATGACGTGAACCACGGCGAAGCCCCGGACAGGGCCCGTCCCGAAGGCCAGCAGCGCGACGCCGACGATCAGGCTGGTCAGGTTGGAGTCGAAAATCGTCGTCCACGCCCGCTCGAACCCCAGGTGGATCGCCTGCTGGGGCGAATAGCCCTCGCGTAATTCTTCTCGTATGCGCTCGTTGATCAGCACGTTGGCGTCGATCGCCATGCCCAGCGTCAGCGCCATGGCTGCGATGCCAGGCAGGGTCAACGTGGCCTGCAGCATGGACAGGATGGCGACCACCAGCAGCACGTTGAAGGACAGGCCCAGCGTGGAGAACAGCCCGAACAGGTGATAGTAGAGAATGATGAAGATCGCGATGGCCGTGAAACCATACAGCGTGGAATCGAAACCCTGGCGGATGTTGGCGGCGCCCAGGCTCGGGCCGATGGTGCGTTCCTCGATGATGCGCATGGGGGCCGCGAGCGCGCCGGCCCGCAGCAGCAGCGAGACGTCGGCCGATTCCTGGGCCGTCATGGCGCCCGAGATCTGCACGTGCCCACCGGGGATTTCGGAACGGATGACAGGCGCGGTCACGACCTGGCCCTTGCCGTTCTCGATCAACACGATGGCCATGCGCTTGCCGATGTTGTCGCGCGTGACGTCGCGGAAGATCCGTGCGCCCTTGGAGTCCAGCGTCAGGTTGACAGTGGGTTCCTGGGTCTGCTGGTCCCGGCCCGGCTGAGCATCCTGCAGGTTTTCGCCCGTCAGGATCACCTGGCGGCGCAGCAGCAGCGGCCGGCCGTCGGTGTCTTTGTATTGCACCAGGCCGAACGGCACCTTGCCCTGGCTCAATGCGGCCATGGCGCTGGGCGAGTCATCCACCATGTGGATTTCCAGGGTCGCCGTGCGGCCCAGGATCTCCTTGGCCTTGGCGATGTCCTGCACGCCCGGCAGCTCGACCACGATGCGGTCCGCACCCTGTTGCTGGATCACGGGTTCGGCCACACCCAGTTCGTTGATCCGGTTGTGCAGCGTCTGGATGTTCTGTTTCAGCGCGTTGGATTCCACCTGCGTGGTGGCCGTATCGCTGAGCTTGCCGTCCAGCAGCCACTGATCGCCGGCGCGGGCCGGCGAAAAGACCAGTTCCGGAATGGCCCGGCGCAGTGCGTTGGAAGCGGCGTCGCGGGCCTCTTCGGTCGCGAAAGTGGCTCGAACCGACATCTGGTTGCGCTCGACGTCGTCGAATTTGATCTTGGCGTCGCGCAGGGCCGAGCGCGCCTCGCCCGACATCGAATCATACCGGCCCGTCAGGGCCCCCTTCATGTCGACCTGGAGCAGGAAGTGCACCCCGCCGCGCAGGTCCAGGCCGAGATACATCGGGTTGGCACCCAGCGCGGTCAGCCAGTTCGGCGAGGCCGACATGAGATTGAGCGCGACCGTGTAGTTCGGATTCTTCGGGTCGGCATTCAAAGCCTTTTCCAGCTCGTCCTTGGCCTTGAGCTGCGTGTCGGTGGAGTCGAAGCGGAATCGCAGCGTGCCCACCGGGCCGTTCATCTCGAGCGAGCTGGCCGTGGAAGGGATGTCGGCCTGCTTGAGGATCTGCTCGGCGTGCACCAGCGTGTCCTGATCGACCTTCACGGTTGCCTTGGCGCCCGCGACTTGGACGGCGGGTGATTCGCCGAACAGATTGGGCAGCGCGTACAGCGCGCCAATCAGCACGGCGGCCAGGACGATGAGGTATTTCCAGAGAGGATAGCGATTCATGGTCGACCAGGGACGGACAATAGGGATGCGGCGCCAGCAGGCGCCCGCGCCGGATCAGAGCGACTTGATGGTGCCCTTGGGGAGCACTGAGGTCACCGCGCTGCGCTGCACCACGGTTTCGATGGGCTTGTCGCCGGCCTGGCCGATCTCCAGGGTCACGTAGTTGTCGCCGACCTTGCTGATCTTGCCGAGGATCCCGCCGGACAGGATGACCTCGTCGCCCTTGGCCAGGGCTTCCACCATCTTCTTGTGGTCCTTCTGCCGCTTCATCTGGGGGCGGATCATCAGGAAGTACAGGATGACGAACATCAGGATGATGGGCAGCATGCTCATCAACGCATTCGGTTCGCCGCCAGCGGCCTGGGCTGGCATCAGGGTCAGGGTGTCAAGCAGGGACATGAAGGCTCCTGAAGAAAATCAGTCGTGAAATGGGAGGAAAGTTAACTTTTGATTGTAGCGAGATATTGGTGACTGCGCGTCAATCGATGCCACCGGCGCGATCCGCCTGGAACTGCGCCCGCCACGCGTCGAAGCGGTCATTCTCGATGGCAGTGCGCATCTCCGTCATCAGATTGAGGTAGAAGTGCAGGTTGTGCAGGGTATTCAGCCGCGCGCCGGTGATCTCGCCAACGCGTTGCAGGTGGTGCAGGTAGGCGCGGGAAAAATGCCGGCAGGTGTGGCAGGCACAATCGGGATCCAGCGGCCGGGTGTCGTCGCGGTAGCGCGCGTTGCGGATCTTGACGTCTCCGTGGCGGGTGAACAGCCACCCATTGCGGGCGTTGCGAGTGGGCATCACGCAGTCGAACATGTCCACTCCCATGCGCACGCCCTCGACCAGGTCTTCGGGCGTCCCCACACCCATCAGGTAGCGCGGCGCCTGGGAAGGCATGCGCGGCGTGACGTGGGCCAGCATGCGCATCATGTGCTCCTTGGGCTCGCCTACGGAAAGGCCGCCGATGGCGTAGCCTTCGAAGCCGATGTCGGTCAGGCCGGCCAGCGACTCGTCGCGCAGGTCCTCGTACATGCCGCCCTGAATGATGCCGAACAGCGCGTTGGGGTTCTGCAGCGCCTGGAAGGCAGTGCGCGAACGGCGCGCCCAGCGCAGCGACATGCGCATGGAGGTTGCCGCTTCTTCGTGCGTGGCCGGCCTCCCTCCGATCTGGTAGGGCGTGCATTCGTCCAGCACCATGACGATATCGGAATTCAGGCTGCGCTGGATGCGCATGGACTCCTCGGGCGAGAGAAACAGCCGCGAGCCGTCGATGGGAGAGGCGAATTTCACGCCTTCCTCCGTGATCTTGCGCATGCCGTTCAGGCTGAACACCTGGAATCCGCCCGAGTCCGTCAGAATCGGCCGCGGCCATTGCATGAAGCCATGCAGGCCGCCGTGGGCGTCCAGCACTTCCGTGCCGGGGCGCAGCCAAAGGTGGAAGGTGTTGCCCAGCACGATCTGTGCACCGATGGATTCCAGTTCCTCCGGCAGCATGGCCTTCACACTGCCGTAGGTTCCCACGGGCATGAAGATCGGCGTCTGGATCGTGCCGTGATTCAACGCCAGGCGACCCCGCCGTGCGGCGCCGTCGGTGTGCAGCAGTTCGAAGTGCAGTCCGGTCATGGGGCTGGAGTGGGGGAAGACTGGGCGGCCTCGATGAACATCGCGTCGCCGTAACTGAAAAAGCGGTAGCGCGATTGTACGGCGTGCTCATAGGCCCGGCGGATCGGTTCCATCCCCGCCAGGGCCGAAACCAGCATCAGGAGCGTCGACTGCGGCAGGTGGAAGTTGGTGATGAGGGCATCCACGTTCCGGAACCTGTAGCCCGGAGTAATGAAGAGACGTGTGTCTCCTTCGCAGGTATGGACACCGTCGCCCTCCTGGGCGGCCGCCTCCAGCGAACGCACGCTGGTGGTGCCCACCGCGATCACCCGGCCTCCGTGGGCCCGGGTCTCGCGGATGTGCGTGAACACCGACTCGGGAACGACATAGCGTTCCGAGTGCATGACATGCTCGCTGATGTTGCTCACCCGCACGGGCTGGAAGGTGCCGGCTCCCACGTGCAGCGTGACGAAGGCCTCGCGGATGCCTTGATCCTTCAGCCGGTCCAGCATGGCCTGGTCGAAGTGCAGCCCGGCTGTGGGCGCCGCCACGGCGCCCGGCTTTTCGGCGTAGACGGTCTGGTAGCGGGCTTCGTCCTCGGGCGCGGGGGCATGGGTAATGTAGGGCGGCAGCGGCACGTCGCCGTATTGCTCCAGCAAGTCCAGGAGCGATGACGGGAAAACGAGGTCGAACAGCTCGCCCTGCCGGCCCTGCACCTCGGCCTGAATGGCGCCGTCCGCCAGGAGCAGCCGGGTACCGGCGCGGGGAGATTTGCTGGAGCGCAGGTGAACCAGGGCGCGGGTGGGGGTCAGGATGCGTTCGACCAGAACCTCGACCTGGCCGCCGCTGTCCTTGTGGCCGCGCAGGCGTGCCTTGATGACGCGCGTATTGTTGAATACCAGCAGGTCGCCGGGGCGCAGCAGCCCCGGCAGATCCGTGAAGCGCAAGTCGTGCTGTTCGCCGGCGGCGTCCAGATGCAGCAGGCGGCTGGCGTCGCGCCGTTCAGCGGGGTGTTGGGCAATGAGGTCGGGAGGCAGTTCATAGTCGAACTGCGCGATGTCCATGGAGGGGATCACGAGAAATTCAGAGGCCGGAGGGCCGATGACGGTTTGGAACGGGCCATTTTAGCGCTGCGGCCGGCGGGGGCTTCTGACCAAGCGCAGCTTTGGATTATGCTGATGTTTTTTTGTCGGACGGCAGTATGGAAGGTGCGGCGCGGTGGCGGGCAATCCGCTGGTGGGATCTCATGAAGGAACAGCGCCCTCGCCCAGTCCGGGCGGGGCACGCGCGGGGCTGGGCGCGCGCGGGATGCGCGATCTTGCTGGGCCTGGCTTCACTGGCGGTCGCGGCACAGGCGCTGCCGCCGGAACTCCAGAAGGCCTGGAAGGCTACGAAACTGCCGGATGCTTCCCTGTCGCTCGAAATCCGCGAGGCGGGCGGCCCGGTCATCGCGCGCGTCAATGCCGACGTGCCGCGCAATCCCGCATCTGTCATGAAGACCGTCACCACGTGGTCGGCGCTGTCGGCGCTGGGTCCGGATTTCGCCTGGCGAACCCGGCTCATGAGCGATCCGGGCGCCCGTGTCGACGCTCAGGGCACCCTGCAGGGGCCGCTCTACGTGGTGGGCGGCGGCGATCCCTATTTCCGCTCTGAAGACCTCTGGGGCCTGCTGCGCCAGATGCGGCTGCGGGGCATCAAGAATCTGTCCGAGGTGGTGGTGGATCGCAGCCGGTTCGGTGACGTGACCATCGATCCGGGAGACTTCGACGGATCCGCCGACAGCCCGTACAACGCCAGTCCGGATGCCCTGATGGTGGGCTTCGGGGCCAGCCGCATCCTGTTTTATCCCGATGCCCAGACGCGCCAGTGGATCCCCATCGTGGATCCGCCGACTCGCAACGTGCGTATCGAGGGCCAGTTGCAGTGGCTGGACGGGCGCTGCACCACCTCCCCGGCGGTGATGGCCAATATCCAGGTGCGCGACCATCAGGCGGTCGTCCACATTGGGGGCAAGGTCGCGGGCGCCTGCGGCGAGTTCAGTTACTACCGGCTGATCGGCTCGCAGGCCGATCATTTCGAAGGTCTGTTCCGCCTGCTCTGGCAGGAGCTGGGCGGAACCATTGCGCATGGCTTCACCTCGGGCAAGGCGCCCTCCAGCGCCCGGATGCTGGTCTGGCACGACTCCCCATGGCTGTCGGACGTGATCCGCCAGATCAACAAGAACAGCAATAACGTGATGGCCCGCATGACGTTCCTGACCCTGGGCGCAGAACTGAAGGGACCGGGGGCGACCTTGGCCACCAGCGGCCAGGCCGTTCTCGAGGTCATGAAGAACCAAGGGGTGGACACCGCCGGCTGGGTGTTGGTCAATGGCTCGGGCCTTTCGCGCCAGGGGCGGGTGACCGCGCGCGGCCTGGCCCAAATGTATGACAATATCTGGCGCTCGCCGCTCATGCCCGAGTTCGTCTCGTCACTGGCCATTTCCGGGGTGGACGGCACGGTGCGCAAGCGCTTGCGCGCTGGCGACACGCGGGGGCAGGCGCACCTGAAGACTGGGACACTGCGCAATTCCCGCGCGCTGGCCGGCTTCGTGCGCGGGGCCAGCGGCAAGCGCTATATCCTCGTGAGTCTCGTCAATGACCCCAGCGCCTGGGCCGTGCGCAATTTCGACGATGCGATCGTGCGCTGGCTGGCGTCCAAATAGATCGGCAACCGGCACCGGTGGCCTCGGCGATGCTGATCGGGACCGCCGTGTTTCCGAATCGCGCACCGGGTGGCGCGTTGGGTCGCGGTGGGCCGGCTCCGGGCGTTACACTGTCGGCCATCCCTGATCGAGATTACGCTGTCATGCCCATCCACGAAATCCGCCACCCCCTCATCCGCCACAAGCTGGGATTGATGCGGCGCGCCGACCTGAGCACCAAGAACTTCCGCGAAATGGCGCAGGAAATCGGTGCGCTGCTGACCTACGAGGCGACCAAGGATCTGCCGCTGGAGCCCGCCCGCATCACCGGCTGGGCAGGTGAGCTCGACGTCGAGAAGCTGGCGGGGAAGAAGGTCACCGTGGTGCCTATCCTGCGGGCCGGGATCGGCATGCTGGATGGGGTGCTCAGCCTGATTCCGGGGGCCAAGGTCAGTGCGGTCGGGATCTCTCGCAATGAGCAGACGCTTCAGGCGCAGCCGTATCTGGAGAAACTGGTCGGCCAGCTCGACCAGCGGCTGGCGCTCATCGTGGATCCCATGCTGGCGACCGGTGGATCCATGGTGGCGGCGATCAACATGCTCAAGCAGGCCGGTAGCCGCAACGTGCGGGCGCTGGTGCTGGTCGCGGCCCCCGAAGGAATTGCGGCCGTCGAGCGGGCCCATCCCGATGTGGACATTTATACCGCTGCCATCGATGATCACCTGAATGAGAACGGGTACATCATCCCGGGCCTGGGTGACGCCGGCGACCGGATCTTCGGGACGCGCCAGAAAGCGGACTGATCCGTCGCCGTTTCCGGGTGTCGCAGCGTTCATGTTTCGACACACGCGCTGGGCCGGGTTCGGGTAGGATGGGCTGCACGTTGACTCTCAGGAGACACAGGCATGACCCCTCAAAATCAGTCCATTCCCACCCAATCCGCCAGTGATGCGCTGGTCGAAGATCTGAAAGGCAGCCTGGATCAAGCCGAGAAGTTCCTGCGCGATGCCGCTGACGCCACCGGCGATGCAGCGGCAGATCTGCGGGCCCGCGCGCTGGAGGCGCTGGACCAGGCGCGTGCCGCCCTCTCCGATACGCAGGCAAAGCTGATCGAACAGGGCTGCCGTGTCGCGCACGATACCGATGAATACGTGCAGTCCAATCCCTGGAAGGCCGTCGGAATTGCGGGCGTCGCCGGCCTGCTGCTGGGCGCGTTCCTCTCCAGGCGCTGACGCCATGGTGGCGCTCGGACGATCACTGGCTGATATCGCATCGCAGGTGGTCACTCTCGTAGCCACCCGCCTGGAGCTCCTCGGGCTGGAGGCGTTGCAGGTGCGGGATCGCCTGCTGTGGCGCCTCGCCGTGCTGCTCGCGGCCGTCTTTCTGCTGATGCTGGCGCTACTGGTGGCGACCGTGGCCTTTGCGCTGTCGGTGTGGCCCACGGAACAGCGCACGCTTGCATTGAGTCTGCTGGCGGCCGGATATGCTGTATTGGGAGCGCTGCTTCTGCTGTGGTTATGGGCGCGCTACCTCCGGGGGCCCGAACCCTTCGAGGCGACTGCCGAAGTGCTGAAGGCCGATGCCCGGATGCTCAGCGGCGCCGCGGCCGCACCGGGTGAGCCGCCTTCGGAGCCTCCACCTCCATCGCAGGAACCGACGCAGATGGACGGAGACCGGTTATGACGACCCGCGCCGCATTGACGAAGTTGTCTCCCCAGGAGCGCCGCATCCGCATTGAATTGCTGCGGCTGCGGGCTGCTTACCAGCGTGTGGAAATGCAGCGTACGGCCCGCCATATTGGCGACGAACTGCAGCCGCGGGCCCTCGTTGCCGAGGCGCGCGACGGCCTCAAATCGATGGGGCTGGGCTGGGTCGGCCACAGTTTGCGGACGCTGCGTCGTTTTCCGGTGCTGTTGTCTCTGGCGTCCACGCTATTGTCAGGCGCGCGCCGGCGCCGCATGCTGGTCAAGGCAGCCCTGGCGGGCGGCCTTTTCCTGCTGGGAAAACATCAGGTGGAAAAATCCCGGGCGGCCCGTCTGGGCTGACCACAACGGTGTGATGGCAGCGGTGGGTGGCAGCGGTGGGTGGCAACGGTGGGTGGCAACGGTGGGCGGCAACGGTGGGCGGCAACGGTGGGCGGCAACGG
>DATNAI010000347.1:0-3740 GCA_035572875.1 Castellaniella sp.
ATTTTCAGTTCATAGCGTCTTCGAGCGAAGTGGATACCGGTTCGCGTGAAAAAAACGCGTCAAACAAAAACTGGAGCATGGTTCTGATCCATCAGAACCATGCTCCAGGTGTCGGCCTCAGTAGCGATGCTTCTTGATGACCACCACGCGGTCGCGATGACCATGCCAGCCGCGATGCCAACCGCGGTCGCGATGCCCGCGGTATTCGGCGCGCGCGCCATAGCCATGATGATGATCGTGGTAGCCGCCACGCTTGATCACAACCGTCTCGGCGCTCGCAATCGACGGCGCCGCGATGATGATCGCACCAAGTGCAGCGATAACGTATCCAAGCTTCTTCATTCCAGTCCTCCTCAATTGATCGAGGATAGAACATCAGATTGCAGGGAACGTTCCCGAGGAACTTCAAGAGAATTCTGAACGCTTGTTCAGAAGCGTGCGCGCGCTGCGTCATCGTTCGACTTTTGGCTAGCCGTTGGTGAATCGTTGGTTCGAACTCCGGAGAAACCGCCGGTCTGCCCACTCGGGGATCACCGGCGCTATCGTTGGTCTTGCGTGGGACGATGCACGCCCTGCTTGCGGAATGCGGGAGCCCGGCGCATCATCACGGCATAAAAAATCACAGGGGGGAGCATTTGCCATGAGCGAGGTTTCACGCCGTCATTTTCTGGGTCTGACCGGTTCGGCCGCTGTCGTCGCGATGTCCGGAAGCGCCAACGCCGCAATGGGTCCGAACGACAAGTTCGACCTCGTGATCAAGGGCGGCGACGTGCTGGATCCCAGCCAGTCGCTCAGGGGCAAGCGCGACATCGGCATTCGCTGGGGCATGATCGAGGCCGTCGAGAACGAGATCCCGGCCGCCCGTGCCGCCAAGACCATCGACGCCTCGGGCAAGCTGGTGACGCCCGGCCTGATTGACCTGCATTGCCACGTCTATCCCTATGGCTCAGCGATCGGCATTCCCGCCGACGAGCTGGTGCAGTTTCAGGGGACGACCACGGTGGTGTCGGCGGGCGACGCCGGCGTCAACAATCTCGGTGCATTGCGCCGTTACATCGTGGCGCAATCGCGGGCGCGGATTTACGCGTTCGTCCACATCGCCAACAACGGCTTGTCCGGATTCCCGGTCGCCGAGCTCTACAACATCGATTACGCGCAAGTGGAGGCCTGCGCGATGGCGCTGGCCGAAAATCCGGATTTCCTGCTCGGCGTCAAAGTGCGGATGTCGGAGAACGTGATCGCCAAGCATGGCACCGAGCCGCTGAAGCGCGCGATCAAGGCCTGCGAAATGTGCGGCTGGCCGGCCAAGATGATGGTGCATATCGGCGGCGTCGAGACCAAGGAGCTGATGTCGGAAATCCTCGACCTGCTGCGGCCGGGCGACGTGCTGACCCACTGCTACTCCGGTGCGCCGAATATCGCCGGCGTCTTCACCAACATCGTGCAGGACGGCAAGCTGCTGCCCGCCGCGCTCGCGGCCAAGCAGCGCGGCGTCATGTTCGATGTCGGCCATGGCGGCGGCAGCTTCGATTTTACGGTGGCCGAAGTGGCGATCCCCGGCGGCTGTACGCCGGATACGATCTCGTCCGACATTCATGTCTTCTCCGGCAATACGCCGGGCGTGCCGTACTTGCCGAACGTGATGAGCAAGTTCATTCCGCTGGGATTTACGGTGGAGCAGGTGGTGGCGATGGCGACGACGGCTCCGGCCAAGATCATCAACCGCGCGCCCAAGATCGGCACGCTTCAGATCGGCGCCCCCGGCGACGTCGCGATCATGGAGCTGGTGGAGGGGCAGACCTCGTTCGTCGACACCCGCAACAACAAGCGCGAGGGCAAGCTGCTGCTCAAGCCTGTGCAGACCGTCATCAATGGCGTGCCGTTCGGCCGACCCTACCAGGCGCCATTCGCGGCGCGGTGAGGGGTGTGGATCCGTTAACGCGAAGCCATGCGGGCTGGATGAAGGCCAGGTGGTTGGCTGAGGCTTGTCACCCCGGCGTCGGGTCCGCTTTCGGGACGACGCAGGCGTGAACCGGCAAGCAAAATCGGTTGAATCGGCCGAAAATGACCCATTGCGGAAGTTTGCTCTAGCCGGAGCCAACCTGTCGTGCTCTTAATTCAGCAGTGGCTTTATCTTTGGCCGCGCGGTCGCCTGCTTCGTAGCGCGCTAACCTCGTGGAGTGGCAGCCATCATGCAGAACCTCGTCATCGGATTTGTCATAGGGGCTTTGATTTTCATGGGCGTGCTTGCTTACGCCCAGAAACATGAAGGGTGCTTGCGCGGACGCTCGCTCCAAACCTTCCAGCCCTGCGGATCAGTCGGCACTGATATATAGCGCTGCCCACGCCGCCGCGGCTAACCTCGCGAGACCTTGATTGGGCGGCCTGGGTCTGGTTGTGGCCCATCGCGTCATTTTGTGGCGATGCACCACTTCCGTCGCTTTCGGATCGAAGCGGACACGAGCCACGCTAGCGAATTCGGATTTGTGGGTGTGCGTCCGGGTCAGTCTGATTTTCGCCGCGTCCTGATATCGCCGACAATATCGGCAATCACGGCGCCCATCACCAGGGCGCCGCCGAGGAGGACGCGCAGCGTTGGAACATCGCCAAATCCCACCCATATCCAGAACGGCATCAGTGGCGTCTCCAGCGTCGAGATCAGGGCAGCCTGGCCGGATGGCAGCAGGCGTGAGCCGAGAAAGAACAGCGTGAGGCCCAGGGCTACCTGAAGACATCCGAACATTGCGAGAATCAGGATATCGGCTGCGGTGACGGCGGCTATTCCGTGGGCGAAGGGAATGCTGACGATGCTGCCCAGGACGTTGGACAGCGCGGCCGCGGCCACCATCGACGTGTCCTTGTGGCGCCGGAGCAAGACGGTCATCGCGGCGATCGCCAGCGTCATGAAGCAGGCGAGCGCGACACCGAGGATGTCGGAACCGACGCGCGCGCTGCCGACAATGACCGCGACACCGCAAAGTGCCACGACGCTCGCGATCATGGTTCGCAAGTGCGGGACTTCCCGCAACCAGACCCATGCGAGCGCGGCGGTGACGAAGGGGCCGGTCGCGATGATGATCGCCACATTGGACACGCTGGTCAGTTGCAGGGACGGGATGAAGGCGATCATGGCCGATGCCGACAACGATGCGACCAGCCAGCCGCTTTTGCTCATCCTGATCAGATCCCGCAGGCCGGCACGGCCCTGCAGCGCCAGCAAGATGGCCGTGATCATGGCGCTGGCGAACACTCCGCGCCAGAACAGGATGGTCCAGGAGTCGTAGGGAAGCAGCCGTGTGAAGAACGGCGCCGTGCTCCATGCAATGGCGGCGGCGACGACGAGGGCAATGCCTACGCGATGCTGGGAGCGCACTTCTGCCATCAGGCAATCAACCCGGACTACGGTTGAAGTTCTGGCCGAGCAGCTTGCCGACGAGGTGCGCGGGATTGTCGGGGATAGCGTCGCCCCGCCAGGCGACGTGCTGATCGGTGCGCACAAGAATGAGCTTGTGGTCGCTGGGCGGCTGCGCGGGGGGAATATCGACGATGTTGAACGGGACGCCATTGCTGCACATCGCGTCGGCCAATGGCATAACCGCAACATCGGAATCGTAGCGCACCAGCGTGTAACCCGGCCCGAGCGCGTCATAGACCGTCCGTCCGTCCGATAGCTTCGCGAACGGAAGCCGGCAGCCCGGCGTCGAGGACGGCGTGAAATCCGCCATCGTAAAACCCGGCTG
>DATNAI010000348.1:0-12648 GCA_035572875.1 Castellaniella sp.
CCATCTTCCCGATCGACGATGAGACGCTGAGCTACCTGCGCTTCACCGGCCGGCCCGAAGAGCAGGTCGATCTGGTCGAAGCCTACGCCAAGGCTCAGGGCCTGTGGCACGATCCGGACCATGAGCCGGAATATTCGGACACGCTGGAACTGGACCTGGGGACGGTGCAGCCGTCCATCGCCGGGCCCAAACGCCCGCAGGACCGGATTGCGCTGGCGGACGCCAAACCGGCGTTCGCCAAGGCCTTGGCCGCCTTGCCGGGCTCGCCGACTTCGAACCCCAGGGTGGTTCACATGGACCCGGGGATGGATTTTTCGATCGACCACGGTGCCGTGGTGATCGCAGCCATCACGTCCTGCACCAACACCTCCAATCCAGCCGTCATGATCGCCGCCGGCTTGCTGGCCAAGCGCGCCGTGGAGAAAGGACTGCGCACCAAACCGTGGGTCAAGACCAGCCTGGCGCCCGGATCCCGCGTGGTCACCGACTATTACGAGAAAGCCGGCCTGAATCCCTACATGGACAAGTTGGGCTTCAATCTGGTGGGCTACGGCTGCACGACGTGCATCGGCAATTCGGGGCCGCTGATTCCGGCGGTATCGGACGGTGTGCGGGCCAATGATCTTGCGGTGTGCTCGGTCCTGTCGGGAAATCGGAACTTCGAGGGCCGTATCCACTCCGAAGTGAAGATGAATTACCTGATGTCGCCGCCGCTGGTGGTTGCCTACGCCCTGGCGGGATCCATGAATCTGGACCTGGCCAAGGACCCGTTGGGCATAGGTTCCGACGGCAAGGACGTGTATCTGCGCGACATCTGGCCCACTTCGGCCGAAATCCAGAACGTCATTCAGTCTTCCATCACGGCGGACATGTTCAAGCGCGGTTATTCCAACGTGTTCGACGGGGGCGACAACTGGAAAGAGCTGCCCATGCCCGAGGGCAATCTGTACAGTTGGGATCCGGCCTCGACCTACATCCGCAATCCGCCCTATTTCTCGGGGATGGGCCGCAACCCGGATCCCGTGGCCGACATCAAGGAGGCGCGCGTGCTGGCGTTGCTGGGCGACTCGGTCACCACGGACCACATCAGCCCCGCCGGCACGATCGCCAAGAATTCGCCGGCCGCTGCGTATCTGAAGGACAAAGGCATAGAGCCTCAGGACTTCAATTCCTACGGCTCGCGGCGGGGCAACCACGAGATCATGATCCGTGGCACCTTCGCCAACGTCCGCCTGCGCAACCAGATCGCCCCGGGCACTGAGGGCGGCTGGACGCGCGACTTCACCCAGGATGGGGCGCCGGTCGCCACCATCTTCGAGGCGTCGGAACGCTACCTGAAGACCGGGACACCGCTGGTCATTCTGGCGGGCAAGGAATACGGCTCCGGTTCGTCCCGTGACTGGGCCGCCAAGGGCACCATCCTGCTGGGCGTCCATGCGGTTATTGCCGAGTCCTATGAACGTATCCACCGCTCGAATCTGATCGGCATGGGGGTTTTGCCGTTGCAGTTCCCCGACGACCAGAATGCCTCGACCCTGGGCATCCGCGGCGAGGAGACCTTCGAGATCACCGGCGTGACAGCCTTCAATGACGGCCGGATGCCCGAAACGGTTCATGTGAAGGCCGGCGATGTGGAATTCGACGCGCTGGTGCGCATCGATACACCGACCGAGGCGGAATATTTCCGCCATGGCGGGATTCTGCAGTATGCGATCCGCAACCTGCTGAACTGAGGGGCGTGCGTTACCGGCAGCCGCAACGGGCGGGCTTCGGCCCGCTTTTTGCTGCCGCGCCCCGCAGGCTCAGCCGCCCATCAGGCTGAAGGTTTCAGGGTCGGGGCCGATGCGCCCGTCCGGGTCGTCGAGTCCTGCAATCCGCTCCATCTCGGCATCGGTCAGGTACAGATTCCAAAGGTGGAAGTTTTCCCGGATGCGGTCCGTGTGGGCGGATTTCGGAATCACCATGTGGCCCATCTGAATATGCCAGCGCAGGGTGATCTGGGCGGGCGTAACCTGATGGGCATGGGCCAACTCCAGAATGACCGGATCCCGCAGGACCTGGCCGCGTCCCAGGGGACTCCAGGCTTCGGTGCGGATGTTGTGGGCGGTGTGGTAGGCCCGCAGCTCGGGCTGCTGGAAATGGGGATGCAGTTCGATTTGATTGACGACTGGCAGCACGCCGGTGCCGTCCAGCAACTGCTGCAGATGGCTGATCTGGAAGTTGCAGACCCCGATGGATTTGGCACGGCCGTCATCACGTAGCTGGATGAGTGCCTCCCAGGCTTGCAGGTACCGCTTCTGTTTGGGGACCGGCCAGTGGATCAGGTACAGATCCACGTAGTCCAGATGCATGCGGTCCAGGCTTTCCACGAAGGCGGACTTCGTACTATCGTGCCCGTGGCGATCATTCCAGACTTTGGTGGCCACGAACAGTTCGGCGCGCGGCACACCGCATTGCGCGATGCCCTGACCGACTTCGGCTTCGTTGTGGTAGATGTAGGCCGTGTCGATCGACCGGTAGCCGGCTTCGACGGCGGCCAGGACCGCAGGGACGGCCTCGGTGGTCTGGAGTTGCCAAGTGCCAAAGCCCAACTGTGGCGCACGGTTGCCATCATGGAAGGTGAGGTAGGGTTGGTTGGTGGACATGGGGCCCCCGTGGTCATCGTTATTCTGGAGTAGATCGAATGAGTGTACATAGTCGGACTCAGCGCGTCACCGTACCGCAGCTAATGGCTTGCAAAGACTCACAAAAGATCGCGGCATTGACCGCTTACAGCGCGCCCATTGCGCGACTGCTCGATGACGCTTTGGACATGGTGCTGGTGGGTGATTCCACCGCCATGGTGGCCTATGCGCTGCCCGATACGCTGTCCATTTCGGTCCCCACGATGACAGCCCATGCCGCCGCCGTGGTACGGGTCACGCATCATGCCTGCGTCGTCGTGGACATGCCTTTCGGCAGCTATCAGCAGTCACCGTCCCAGGCCTTTGCCAATGCGGCCGCCATGCTGGCCGGCAGTGGCGTCTCCGGCGTGAAGCTGGAGGGCGGGGCTGCCCTCGCCGAGACGACCCGGTTCCTGGTGGACCGAGGCATTCCAGTGCTGGCCCATGTAGGCCTGATGCCGCAGTACATGAACGTCATGGGAGGCTTCAAGGCGCAGGGCATGACTCCGGCGGCCGCCGACCGCATCTTCGAGGATGCGCGTGCCCACGCCGACGCAGGGGCATTTGGCGTAGTGCTGGAGGGCATCAGCGAGCCTCTGGCCTGCCGGATCACCGAGGCGCTCGCGATTCCGACTATCGGGATCGGGGCGTCCCCCCGTTGTGACGGTCAGATCCTGGTCACCGAGGACATTCTGGGCCTGAGTGGGGACCGGATACCAAAGTTTGCCAGGTGCTTCGGGGACGCCGCCGCCGTCATCCGCGAAGCGGCGCGCGCCTACGCGCAATCCGTGCGGGAAGAGACGTTTCCCACGTTAGATCAGTGCTTTGGCGTCAAGCGGCCGCAGTAATATTTCATCACTGATTTATTCTGTGTGCGTCGATATCCTTGCCGCGACGCTGCCGGGCAGATTTTCCGCGCTGCGCCGCGCAGACGCCGCCGCGTCAGGTTATGTATGGAAATTCGCCAGCTCGAGGCGTTCAATGCGGTGGTGACCAGCGGTAACGTTACGGCAGCCGGCCGTATGCTGGGTCGATCTCAACCGGTCGTCAGCCGACAGATCAGCGATCTGGAGGCGGAACTCGGGTTCGTGCTATTCGAACGCACGCGGCCGACGATCACCCTGACCGCCCATGGGGCCGAGTTCTACCAGGAAGCGCGCAGCGTGCTGGTGGACCTGCAACAACTGGAAGTCCGGGCGCGCGACATGCGCAGCGGCCATGTGCGCCCTTTGCAGATTCTGGCCTCCACTGATCTGGCGCGCGGCCTCCTGCCGGAGGCGCTGGCGCGCATGAACCGCTTCGGCCCCGTCTTCCGCCAGCGTCTGATCGTGGACGAGGTCGTCCACGAAACGACCGCCGCCGAGGTCCTGGAAAGCCGGGCGGACTTTGCCTTCGTCAGCCTGCCGATTGCTGGCGACGCGCTGCACGTGCATTGGTGCGGCCAGGCTCCCTGCCAGCTCGCGCTGCCCAATTTTCATCCGCTGGCCGCCCAGGAGGTGATCAAGCTCGATGATGTCCGCGATACCGACGTGATTACGTTGCTGGGCCGCTACCGGATGCGCTATCACCTGACGCACAGCCTGGCCCGGGCGACCGCCGGCCAGACGCGGCGCCACATCGAAGTCGGCAGCCAGCGTTCGGCCTTCTCGATGGTGCGGGCCGGCCTCGGAGTTGCCTTGATGGATCCGTTTTCCATGCGGGGCGTACCGCTCGACGGCGTGGTCCTGCGCCCGGTGGTGGCGAACATTCCCTACCGGATCGGCGTGGTCTCCCAGACGTCGCGGGAATTGACCGAGGACGCCCACCGCCTCATCCTGGGGGTGCATCGCCATGTCCTGGACACCATTCCCGGCTATGTGGATACCGATTTCAACGGTCTGCCCCTGGGCGAGATTCGGCGTCCCGGAACCGTGCGCGTCGTCTGACCGTCTTTTGGGGGCGCATGCCGTCTTCGGCTCGGCGGGTGGGCGAGCTCGCCCGCGAGCTCACGGCCTGTGCGAAGATACGGCTTTCAACCCTTGCGGCGTCGATCGTGTCCCTGATGACTCCTGAATCGTGGATGCTTGCGATCCTGTGCGTGATCGTTGGCGTCTGCCTGGGGGGGTGGCCGGCTTTCCGGCGCGCCGAACGGCTGCGTGCGCAGCGCGATGCCCTCGATCAGGAACTCGTCCGCCTGCGGATCACGCACGAGGAAAAACTGGCCTCGATCCAGGCGTTGCAACAGACGTTCGAGCAATCGCGGGCGGCCATGAGAACCGAATTCCAGAGTCTCGCCAGCCAGGTTCTCGAGGAGAAAAGCCGGGTTTTTTCGCAGTCCAGCCAGACCTCGCTGGATACGCTGCTGCAGCCGTTTCGTGACCAGATCGAGAGCTTCCGCAGGCGGGTCAACGAGGTCCACGATGCGTCCGTGCACGGCCAGGCCCGCCTGGGAGCCGAGATTCGCCAAGTGCTGGATGTGGGGCTGAAGATGGGCGCGCAGGCCGACAATCTGGCCACCGCTCTTAAAGGCGACAAGAAGACGACCGGAATCTGGGGCGAGGTTCAGCTCGAGCGCAGCCTGCAGCTCGCGGGCCTGGTCGAAGGCGCCCACTATCAGGCGCAGGCCAGCTTCCGGGACGAATCCGGCAACCGCCGTTTGCCGGACTTCATCGTGAATCTGCCTGATGACAAGCACCTCGTGATCGACAGCAAGGTCTCGCTGGTGGACTACGCCCGTTCGGTGGATGCGGCGACGCCGGCGGAACGCGAGGCGGCACTGGCCTCCCATGTGCAGGCGGTGCGCCGGCATATGGACGAATTGTCGCGCAAGGACTACAGCAGCCTGCCGGGTATCAAGAGCCCCAGCTTCGTCCTGATGTTCATGCCGATCGAACCCGCCTACATCGAGGCAATGCGCGACGACCCGGGGCTTTTCGATCATGGCTGCCAGCACAATATCATCCTGGTCTCCCATACGACGCTGATGCCGATCCTGCGCACCGTGGCCAATCTCTGGATGGTGGCACGCGGGAATGAACAGGCCCGTGCGTTGAGCGACATGGCGGGCCATCTGTACAACCAGGTGGCGATGGTTGCCGAGCGATTGCAGAAACTGGGCGGCACGCTGCAGACGGTCAGCACGCAATACAACAGCGTGGTGACCGCGGTGGCGGGGCAGCAGGGACTGAGCGGCAAGGTGTCGCGGTTTTCGGAGCTGTCCGCCAAAGCCAACAAAGCCATGCCCGCCCTGGCCCCGTTGCATGTGGATCTGGAGGTGCATAGACTGAGCGATGTGGTCCCCGTGAAAGACGGCGAATCGGATACGCAGTGATGGCCGGCCGGTGACGCCTCCGGAACTCTTTCGCCGCCCGCGGGTCACAATTTGCGGTCTTTCATTCCTGTTTCTTCGGGGCGAACGCCGGTCCGCGTGGCTCCGAACGAGGAGCCACTCATGCATTCACACAGTCCCCGTTTCGCGCCATGGCGCGCCGCTGCCCTGATTTCCGCCCTGATGCTGGGCGGCGCATTTGTCGCCTCGCCGGCGCTGGCCGCTTCTTCGGCCGACAGCCAGGACGTGCTGACCGTTCAGTCCCAGTCGGGCGTGTCCTACCTGAACGGCGGGATTGGCGATGACGAGCAGGTCCAGATGCGGGGTGATGCCCGCAAGTGGCCGTTGCGCATGACTTTTTCCGAAGGGGACGCGGGCGCCTACGTGGCTGATGCCGAAGTGAAAATCACGGGCAAGGGCGGCAAGACCGTCTTTACGCTCGGCGGAGCGGGGCCCCTCACGTACGTCAAGCTCTCGCCGGGCGAGTACCGTGTCGTGGCCACCCATGGTGGGAAGAGCCTGTCCCGTTCAGTGCGTGTCGGGCGCAAGAGCACCGACCTCAATTTCCATTGGTGACTGCTGTTTTGAACAGCCCGTCCGGTGGTTGAGCCGGACGGGCTGCGGAACTGCCTAGCCTTGCCCCCGCACGGCGCAATTGCGCGCCAGAATCGTGTTGATGTGTTGGCCGCCGGCGTTGGCCGCTGCGTCCGAGCGCGTCAGCATGTTGCCGTTCACTTTTTCGGCATTGTCGACCGTGAACGGGCCTGTCGTCCAGGTGTAGCCTTCGCCCGTGAAGGTGGCTCCGACCAGGTTGGCCTTGCTGTTGGTATCGCGGGTCATGGCGATGGCCTGATTGTCATAGACTACCTGCGCCGTCACTGGATCGGTACCCTGGAACGTGTACTGCACCTCCAGGTTTATTCCGCGCTGGCCCTGCGCACTGCATTCGTAGCGTACGGTCTTCTGCGCGAGCTGATTCGCGGCATTCGGATGACTATCAGTCGTGGAGCATGCTGCCAGTGTGGCGCAGAGAGCCACGCCCGCAGCGCCTGTCAGATAGTGTTTGATCATGGTCATTGGACTCCTCGGCCCCGGAAAAAATTAGGAGCCGCGCCTTCAGCTTATAGCACCGGCGTTTGAAAATTCTGTGAACGGGTGTGTCAAAGGTTCACAATCGACGCGCTGCTGACGCGTGCTGTTTGGCCATGTCCAGAGGGGGAATGCGGTTGTCACGCGGCTCGTCCCGCGCCGCCCGTGCCGGATGCCGTAACCATCCATGAATGCCTTGTCCGTATATAATAATGATTATCATTTACATAGAAGAGACGTGGCTGCCCATCGCGGCGTTTCCGCGGGGGGCCGCGGCTCGGAGGACGGGCGCGTGATCGTATGCATTCCTGACGTATTGGACCCTCAGGCGCTGGCCCGGACATGCGCGCGCCTGGAGCGGGCGGGCGAGGCGTGGGTCGACGGCCGCGCGACGGCGGGCTACAGCGGGGCGCCGGTCAAGCACAATCAGCAGATTGCCGAGGGCTCCGCTGTCGCCCGGGAATTGGGCGATGTCGTGCTCCAGGCGCTGGAGCGCAACCCTTTGTTCATCAGTGCCGCCCTTCCACTGCACGCGTATCCGCCTCTGTTCAATCGCTATGGGGATGGGCAGCATTTCGGCAGCCATATCGATGGGGCTGTGCGGTTGGTGGCGGGGAGCCGCCAGCGCATCCGGACCGATATCTCGGTGACGCTGTTTCTGACGCCGCCGGACGACTACGAAGGCGGGGAGCTCGTGGTTGAGGACACCTATGGCGTCCATCCCGTGAAGTTGCCGGCCGGCCATGCCGTGGTCTATCCCGCGACCAGCCTCCACCATGTGCGTCCTGTCACACGGGGCGCTCGCCTGGCCAGTTTCCTGTGGGTGCAGAGCATGGTCCGCTCCGACGAACAGCGGCGGCTGCTGTTCGAGATGGACGGAGCGATCCAACGGCTGGGCGCCACGGGGGCGGACACCGCAGCTACCCGCAGCCTGGTCGGCTGCTATCACAATTTGCTGCGCGTGTGGGCCGAGACGTAGGCCTCGTCGGGGTCGGACTCTGACGCCGGTGCATGCGCCCGGGTCATTTCCCCGTTGTTTCCCGGGGGAGGAGGCTGTCGATGAGGATATGCGGAAATCCCTGCGAACCAGTCTCCACCCGCGCCTTTACCTGGTAGACGTCAGCCAGCACCCCGGGGGTGATCACGACTGCGGGCGCGCCATGGGCCACCAGGTTTCCCTCGTGGATCAGCAGCACTTCGTCACTGCGTTGCAGTGCCATATTCAGATCGTGCAGGACGACGAGCGTGGTCAGCTCGTGTTGCCGTGTTTCACGGGCGAGCACGTCCATGACGTGCCACTGGTGGTGCAGGTCCAGGGCGGACAGCGGCTCATCCAGCAGCAGCATCCGGGGCTGGCGGATCAATGCCTGGGCCAGTCCCACGAGCTGCTTCTGGCCGCCTGACAGTTCGTCCAGATACCTCATGGCCAGGGGAGCGATGCCGAGCCGATGCAGCACATCGGCGGCGGCGCCGGCGTCGGGCACCCCTCCAGCCGGCTCCGGTACATGAGCGGCCACGAGCACGGATTCCAGTACGCGCAGGTGTACGGCGGCCGGCAGCGACTGTGGCAAATAGGCCACCTGCCGCGCCCGATGCGCCGGCGAGCCGCGCGCGATGTCCGCGCCGCCCAGCAGGATCTGGCCGCTCGACGGTCTGAGCAGCCCCGCCAGTGCCTTGAGGAGTGTGGATTTGCCGCTGCCGTTCGGACCCAGCAGCGCGATGATGCGGCCCGACGGAAGAGGACCCGCCGATAGCGACCGGATCACGGGATGCCGGGCGTAGCCGACGGACAGGTGGCGAATTTCGAGCATCGTCACCTCAGGGGGCGGTGCAGGACCACCGCCAGAAAAAAGGGCACCCCGACGAGGGAAGTCACGATCCCCACGGGGATGATGATGCCGGGGACGATATTGCGGGAGGCCACCGAGGCCAGCGACAGGACGATGCCGCCTACCAGCGCGCTGCCAGGCAGATAGAATCGATGGTCTTCGCCGAAGAGGCGGCGGGCGATATGCGGAGCGATCAGGCCGATGAACCCGATGGTGCCGGCAAAGGACACGGCCAGCGCGGCCAGCAGGCTGATGCGTACCAGCGCTGCGAGCCGCAAGCGGGAAACGTTGATGCCGAAGCTGGCCGCACGGTCTTCGCCCAGACGCAGGGCAGTCAGCTTCCAGGTGTCGCGCAGCGACAGGGGCAGCACGAGGATGAAAGCCGACGCCAGGATCGCGACCTGGGTCCAGGATGCGCGCGAAAGGCTGCCCATGGTCCAGAAGACAAGACTTTGCAGGGCCTGGGCGCTGGCGACGTACTGAATCAACGAGACAGCGGCGTTGAATGAAAATACCAATGCGATGCCGAACAGAACCAGTCCCGAAGCGGTCATGCCGCCCCAGCGAGCCACTGCGTCCAGGATCAGCGCCGAGCCCAGGGCGAAGACGAAGGCGTTGACGGAAATCATCCAGGTTTGCGGGATGCCGGGCAGCGACAGTCCGAGCACGATCGCCAGCGATGCGCCCAGCGCGGCCGCCGAGGAAACGCCCAGAGTGAAGGGACTGGCGAGCGGGTTGTCCAGGATCGTCTGCATTTCCGCTCCCGCGTGTCCCAGCGCGAGGCCGGTAGCAACGGCCATGAGCGCGTAGGGCAGCCGGATGGTCCAGACGATGGCACGGGTGGTGGGGTCTGCCTCGCCGGGGTGAACCAGCGCGCGCGCCAGTTCGGGCCAGCTCAGGCCGGACGGTCCCAGCATGAAGTCGGTGGCCGCTGATGCCAGGATCAGGGCGGCGAGCCCCGCCAGAAGCCACCAACGGCGGCGCAGCAGTGAGCCGTATTCCGACAGGCTCCGCTCGCGGAGCGGCAAAGGCGCGCGTGGCTTCATGACTAGTGAGCATTCGCCCCGGGCATGGACATGCCGGGCATGTCAGACATCCTGTCCGGCATCCCCGATCGCGCCGGCGCCCGCGGTTGCGTGGCTTCACCCGGGGCCGCGGGGGCCGCTTTGAGCGTGACCTGATCGAAGTCGTCGATCAGGATTTCGACCTGGATCTCCCATTTTCCGGTTTCCGGCAGCGCCGGGACCGGGGCCAGCCAAAGCCCGTCCGCTTGCCGCGATGCCTTGCGTCGCATGGGTTCGATCCCGGCTGCCGGGTTGCTGAGGATCAGCGTGACCGCCTGTGCGGGAAAGGAGCCCGCCGCGGGATTGGACAGCCGGATGTGCCAGGCACCCGGTCCCGGATTCACCTGGGCCTGTACCTTGCTGTCGGCGAGCGTGACGGCCGAAATCATGGCTCTGCCCGCGTCCAGGCTGCGCGGCGGGGGGGTGAAGCGCCAAAGCGACACCACGGCCAGGATCAGCAGCGCCAGGATGAGTTCGACCCCGATCGCGATGCGCAGGTGGCGTGCGGCCCGTTCGGAGCCGGACAGGATGGGGCGGGTCAGGTGCCATCGGTTGTAGGCGGCAAGACACAGCAGCAGTCCGACCAGGCAGAGCTTGGCGATCAGGACCCAGCCATAGTCGGTCTGCCACAGGTCGTCGGGCTTGTCGAGCTGCAGGTAGGCCAGGCTCAGCCCGGTCACGGCCAGCAGTCCCACGACGGGGGTGATCCAGCGGGAGAATCCGGCCAGCGGCATAGCGTTCGCCGCCGTGTCAGCGGGCGTAGCCGATGGGGGCTGCGCCGGTTTTGGCAGCAGCGTGCGGGCGAGCGGGACGAGCAGGCCGATCCATGCGATGGCGGTCATCACATGCAGCGTGACGGCCGGGCGCGACAACCATTTGGGGGGCGCGGTGCCCGCATGGCCGCTGGCGGCAGCGCCCAGACCTGTCAGGATGAGACTGGCCATGCCCAGGAGACGGGTGGGCAGGGCCCGGCGCGCGCCCAGCATGCCTGCGGCCGCCAGCAGGGCCAGGGCGTACAGCGCCAGGGTTGCCGCGTAGGTGCTGCCCAAAGCGGCCGACCACGTGTCCGCCTGCGCCAGCGCGGTCCACGGAACGTCGCGCAGGTCCAGGCCCTGCAGTCCCAGGTCGATCGGAAGCAGTACCAGGCCGGCCGCCACGAAGGGGCGTGCCCACGCCTGAAGGGTCCGGACGTGGATGGATCGGAACAAGGCGGCGCCCGTGGCGGCAAACAGACAAAGGTAGGTGAGCCAGCGCGTGAGCCAGATGGCGATGTCGCGGGCGACCGCCGGCACCGTCGCCGGCATCCGGGCACTGGGAGCGCCCACCGAGTAGTCCAATGTGCCGCCGACCGGGTGGCCGTCGGCCGATACGACGCGCCAGCTCAGCAGGAAGGTGCCTTGCGGTCTCGAACCGGCCGGGCGGGAGCCTGTCAGGGGCAGGCGGACTTTTGCATCTTGTTCGACCGGACGTCCGGTGGAGACCGGTTGACCCTGCGGGCTGATCAGCTTCAGCCCCGTGATGCTGACCGGTTCATTGAAGGTGAGGACGATTTCGCTGGGGGCCTGTTCCAGCACCGCCCCGGGTGCGGGGGATGCTGCCAGCAGGGACGCATGCCCCCATGCAGCCTGCGAGCAGAGGAGGAGGCCTGTCAGCAGCGCCAGGCCCGCTTTCATTTATGGTGGTGACCCGACGATGAGGGGGCGGTCAGCTTCAGGTGCGGCGCCGGATCGCTGGACTCATCGTCGCTGTCGGTCTTTTCGATCCATCGCGTCATCCCCTGCTTGCATTCCTGTATCGTGGGGAAGTACAGCGTGTCGCCCGCCTTCAGCGATGAAGAGAGGTAAGCCCGGAAGATGAATTCATCGTAGTACGCATCGGGCAGATCGCCGCCGCTCCAGGAGATCTCCCGCACGCCGCGGTCCACCTTTGCGCCATTCAGCGTTTGGGGATGGTCGTACCCGCCCTGTTTGACTTCGAGTCGCCAGCCCGGTTTGGGCATGGGTTTGACGTCCAGCACGCCGTCCGGAATCTGCACGCGTACTGCGGTGGTGTCCGACCCTTTGCAGCCGTGCGGCACGCGCACCACTGCCTTGTAATAACCGCCGGCCGGCGCCTGCCGCGTCTCCAGGGTGATGTGTGCCTGCGCGGCAGGCACCATGGCCAAGCCGCTCGAGGCGGCCAGTCCCGTGGCAAGGACGAATTTCAGAGGGATTGCACGCATGGGCGGCTCCTGGAGGCGTGAGGTTATATGAGAATGGTGCGCATTCCGGTGGTTCTGATTGTAGACTGAACCGATGGCCGGGCAAGCCGGCGCAGCCGCGGCCGAGGCTCGCGCGGGCAGCCTCGGCGGTTCGCGGGCAACGCCGGTCATCCGAACCCGCACTATCCACATCCCTGCCCTCGGGTCACGATCCCGGAGTGGTCGATGGCGTGGTGGATGGCATGGCCGCGGGCGCCATGGGCATCATGTTGGCGTTTTCCGCGTACATGACCCAGATCGAGGCGCCCAGTACGATGACCACCAGCACGACCGTGAAGATGAAGGCCAGCATGTTCCAGCCGCCCTCGGAGCGCGTATCCAGATGCAGGAAGAACACGATGTGGACCACGATCTGCACGGCTCCAAGCCCCAGCACCAACAGAATCAGCAGCAGCCAGTCCTGGATGACGTGGCCCATGACGAGCCAGAACGGGAT